>JAZQKN010000055.1:0-5852 GCA_045542175.1 Acutalibacteraceae bacterium
GCAAAAGAGTCTTATAACACAGTAAAAAGCGTTGTTGACGGCTACAATGACGAAATCGGATATCTTTTTGAGAAAATCGGTACTTCCGAGGCCACTCTTGTTACCCAGGATGACGACGGTAGCTGGGCTGTACGCAAAAGAGAAACAAACGCAGGTGATTTCGTTGCAGATGCTTACCGTGCGGTAACGGGTGCTGACGTTGCTGTTGCAAACGGCGGTGGTGTCAGAAAAGATATTGAATCGGGCGACGTAACAAGAAAAATGCTTATGGACCTTAATCCCTTCGGAAACGATATGTGCGTTCTCGAAATCACAGGTCAGCAGCTTATTGACGTGCTTGAGCACGGCGCACGCAATTGTCCCGAGTCTCTCGGCGGCTTCTTCCAGGTTTCAGGTGTAACGTTTGAAATCCATACCTACCTTGAAACTCCCGTTACCACCGACCAGCTTGATAATTTTGTCGGAATTGATGAAGCAAAAGAGAGAAGAGTTCAGAACGTTCTTGTCGGCGGAGAGCCCGTTGATCTTGAGGAGAAATATACGATTGTCGGCAGCAGATACGTCCTCGTTCAGGGTGGCGACGGACTCACGATGCTTGAGGGTGCAAAGGTTATTCAGGACGAGGGTCTGCCCTGCGATAACGAAATGCTTATCAAGTATTTCACCGAAACTCTTGAGGGCGTTATTCCCGAAGATAAATACGGCAATCCCGACGGTGACGGAAGAATCACAATTATCTCCGACATTCCCGATGCTCCCGAGGCTGATTATGAAATTGAATACGGCGAAACTCAGGAAATAACCCTTGATTCGGGCGAAGAAGCCTATATTAAATTTGTACCTGAAAAAACCTCAAAGTATATCATCGGAACAAAACCTGACTCCGTTGATACAAGTGCGTGTGCATATGATGCGGCAGGCGAAGAAATTTCTGCAGATTATGTCGACGACAGCGACGGATACGGCTTCAGGCTTGAATATGAGTTCGAAGCCGGCAAAACATATTATATCCAGGTGCAGACGTACTCTGAAAACACCGAAACCTTCGAACTTGTTATCGAATGCGGTCATGCATATGAAGACGGTATCTGCGGTGTATGCGGTGACGAATGCGACCACACCGAAATCGGACATCTCGGTTGCTGCCCCTGCGGAGAACTTTTCTTAGGAAAAGATATTTCCGACGGCGATGAATATGATATTGATGCGAAAGCATTGGAAGCAGGCGACGGCATTGTTTGGCTCAGATTCACTCCCGAGGTAAGCGGCATATACGAGCTTAAATCCGAAACTGCAAGCGAAGAAATTGACCCTGACAGCTCTCTCTACGGTTCGGACGGCGAATTCCTTGTCGGCAGCTATGACGGTAACGGTCTGAATTTTGACCTTCTTTATACTTACACCGCAGGCGAAACCTATTATTTTGAGGTTTACAGATATATGGGCGACGGCGGATTCAGTGTTGGTCTCAGCCGCATCACTCACGTTGGCGACGACGGTGATGAGCACGAGCTTGAACTCGTTGAGAGCACGTATTCCAACTGCACCGAGCACGGCTATACAGAAGGCGTTTATTGCGTTGAATGCGAGGAATACATTTCAGGTCACGAAGAGCTTCCGCTTGCTGAGGACTCTCACGTTGACGAAGACTTGGATGATGTCTGTGACCTTTGCGGTGAGGAAATTGTCTACGGCGAGGATTGCGGACATATCTGCCACAGCGAAAACTTCTTCCTGCAGCTTATCTGGAAAATTATTAATTTCTTCAATAAGCTTTTCAAGCTTTCACCCTTCTGCGATTGCGGAGAAGCACATTATTTCTACTTTGATTTTGACGTTTAATCCCGTAAATCAGAAGAATAATTTATTTTTGTTCCCGAGGTGACATATATGAACGGCGTAACAATAATGATTATTTCCCTTGCCGTTTTGCTTCTGGCCTATATTCTTTACGGCAGATGGATAGCAAAAAAATGGGGAGTTGACCCCAAAAGAAAAACCCCTGCTTATGAGCAGCGTGACGGTGTGGACTATGAGCCTGCACCCAAGAGTGTTGTTTTCGGTCATCAGTTTGCCTCGATTGCAGGTGCAGGACCGATTAACGGCCCGATTCAGGCTGCGATATTCGGCTGGGTGCCCGTGTTGCTTTGGGTACTCATCGGCGGCGTATTTTTCGGTGCAGTGCAGGATTTCGCAGCTATGTATGCATCGGTAAGAAACAAGGGCAGAAGCATCGGCTACATAATCGAAAAGTATATCGGAAAAACGGGTAAAAAGATGTTCCTGCTTTTCTGCTGGCTCTTCTGCATTCTTGTTGTTGCGGCATTTGCCGATATCGTTGCAGGTACTTTTATGGGCTTTACCGTTACCGACGGTGTTAAAAGCGCCAATATAACCGCAAACGGTGCGGTAGCAACCACGTCGGTTATGTTTATCGTGTTTGCGGTTGCTCTCGGATTTATTCTCAGATATGCCAAATTACCTACGGCGGCAAATACCGCCATTGCAATCGTGATGCTTGTTGCGGCAATAGTTATCGGCGTTAAATTGCCTGTTTTCATTTCGCTTGAAGTTTGGCATATTTTCGTTTTCGTTTATATCTTTATTGCATCGGTTGTGCCTGTATGGATTCTTCTTCAGCCGAGAGATTATCTTAACAGCTATCTGCTTGTTGCGATGATTATTGCGGCGGTTGTCGGCGTTTTTGTTGCGAATCCTCAGATTAATCTGCCTGCATTTATCGGATTTGAAGTTGACGGCAGTTATCTTTTCCCGATTCTCTTTGTTACGATTGCATGCGGTGCGGTTTCGGGCTTCCATTCGCTGGTATCTTCGGGCACTGCATCAAAGCAGATTAAGAATGAAAAGGATATGCTTCCCGTATCCTTCGGCTCGATGCTTCTTGAGAGTATGCTTGCCGTAATCGCTCTTATTGCGGTTGCATCCTTTGCAAGCGGAGAGGCAGCCGCACAGGGCTGGAATACCCCTGCTCAGGTTTTCGCGGGTGCGGTTTCGGGTTTCCTGACAACGCTCGGCTTGCCTTCAGATATAGTTTATACTCTTATTACTCTTTCAATTTCGGCCTTTGCGCTGACTTCCCTTGATTCGGTTGCCCGTGTCGGCAGACTTTCATTCCAGGAGCTTTTCCTTGATGACTCCGTAACCGATGAAAATATGGGCAAGGTCAGAAAGGTGCTTACAAACAAATATTTTGCAACGGTTATAACTCTTGTGCTTGCATACGGTCTTACGCTTGTCGGCTATAAGAATATCTGGGCACTTTTCGGCGCATCCAACCAGCTTCTGTCCGTATTCGCATTTCTTGCCTGTGCGGTATTCCTCAAGAGAAGCAAAAAGGTCCGCTGGTTTATGTATATCCCTCTCGGTGCAATGCTTGCCGTAACCTTCACCGCACTCGGAATGACCGTCTATAATAAGGCGTCCGCTCTTATTACCTCATCAAGCGCAGATATTTTCGGTGACGTGCTTCAGCTCGTTTTTGCAACGCTGATTATAATTCTCGGCATCTGCGTTGTTGTTGAGGGCTTCAGAAAGCTTTTTAAAAAAGACGACAGCGACGTTGAAGAAGAGGTAAAGGCGTGAACGTTTATTACTCATAACTAAATTTTCCGAAAGGATTTAATTGAAATGAAAAGTATATTGAAAAAAGCTTTATCGGTTGCGTTGGCTGTTCTGACCGTTGCATTAACGGTAATCAGCGGATTTGCGGCAGAGCCGTTTGAACTGCCTCAGAAGCGAAAGTCAATTGAATTAGATGAGATTTTTGACCGTACGAAGTTTTCGGGCGAAAAAGGTGACAGATTTTTTGATTTCGATTTCGGCAGGATAACGTCGGAAAACGACTCTCAGAGTCCGAAACTTTCGAACGGTGGCTATGATTTTTTTACAACGGGCTTCAGCTGGTCATCAAGCGACCAAAGCATTAACTGGAATAACTCAACCTTAACCCTCACTCTGAATAATGCCAGTATTGAGGCAAAGGGTTTGGGAGAAGAAAATGTTGTTGGCATTTATCTGCCTGCAGGTTCAACAATTATTCTTATTGGTGAAAATACCGTTGTTGCAGGAAGCTCCGGCTCAGTGGCACCTGATAAAATGGGAATCGTATGCGAAGATAATCTCAGCATTGGCGGATCAGGTTCTCTTTTTGTTAAATCAGGTATTACATCCGGTATCAGTGCCGGTATTGTAGTGATGGGAAAAATGAGCATAAAAAACTGTAAGGAAGTTGAGGCGGTCAGTTCAGATGCTCCCGGAGGCAGCATGGCAATTGTTGCCGATGCAATGGATTTGGTTGATACAAAGCTTGTCGGTAAAAGTAATGGCGGCGCACACAACAAGCGCAGTGCAGGCATCGATGTAGAAGGTGATTTTAATGTTGATAATTCTGAAGTTTACGGCTATGCAGGTTCATCTGTTAACAGCTTCGGCATATCTGTCAGAGAATCGCTTTATGCCAAAGACAGCAAGATTAACGGATACGGCGGCAACATTTCGGTTGAATACGGAAGTGAGTCCGAGAATATGAGCAGCGGTATCTACGTTATAGGAGATATTCAGGCCGAGACCACTCATTTTATTGCGGAAGCCGGAGAGATTGATGAATCGGATGAAGAAGGAGCTTCCTGCGGTTTGGTTTGTGAGGGAGATATGAAGATGTTCGCATGCTCTCTCGGAGCAATCGGCGGCGAGTCAGGAAGAGAGACGGATGGCGTGGTTTGCTACGGTGAATGCACGTTGGAATATTGCGTTATGTCGATAAAATCCGAATCGAGCCATGATGCAGGCGGATTTATTGCGGAAGAAGCTCTTACAATCAGCGGCGGCTTATATGAGATTGAATGCATCGGCGGAGATTCCGCAATAGCGTTAGCTTCTTATGGCACAATAGCTATAAACGGTGGCGAGATAACGGCAAAAGCACAGGGAAATTCAACCTCTACCGGAATTTATACAGATGGAATCGTTAGTATTAACAGCGGAAAAATAACGGTTACTGCCTCAGAAAGCGAAGAGTTAAGCTGCGGGATTGTGAGCGAAAAAGGACTTAAGTTTTACTGCGGAGACTTGCTGTGCAAGGGCAGTGACGGTGCGGTTTACGTAACGAACTACGTTGCGGATAACTGCAAAATTCTTGCAAGTGAGGAATATTCGTCAGAAAACCTGACAGAAGGAAAAATAGGCTCAGATAACATTATCAGGGTGCCTTCGGCTGATAACGCGGCAGCGAAAACCGCCCGTATTTATTACGATATGAACGGTAAAAAACTGCATGCTTATGCCGTATCCGATAAGCTGCGTTACAATGACACCACAAGAATTCTTGTTCACTGCGAAAATCCCACGGTCATCTATTTCTGCGAAAGTCAGAATGAATCCGTAATCGACGTTCTGATTTCAGAATTCGGATACGTCAAAGGTGTAGGTGACGGAAAAACTACCGTCAAGGTAACTGCAAAGGACCTCTACACAAACGAATATATCAGAGATGATGACGGTAACGTAATAACCGTAACCGTTGAGATGCGCTGCAAAATGAGCTTCTGGCAGAAGCTGGTCAGATTTTTCAGAGCGCTTTTCGGCCTGGCATAATCGCAGGTCACAGCTTCTGAAAAGCAGAAGATACAATCGAGCCCTGAAAAGCATTATGCAATTAACCCCTTAAGGGAAACTGAAAGGCTTGCCGAGTGCATTTTTTTCAGTATCCCTCAAGGGGTTTTTGTTATTCTGACGCCCGTAAGACTTGTCAGGGGGATATCGGGTTGGTTTTCGGGCGTAACGAGTCTGATTTTAAGCGAAAAAAGAAAAATCAGCGTGATAGCTGCATATTG
>JAZQKN010000056.1:0-10635 GCA_045542175.1 Acutalibacteraceae bacterium
CCAGTAATCGCCCCTTGAAGGGGCAGTGCAAACCCCCGGCTCAGCCGGGGGTTATGATTGTAAGAATTAGTTTTCTACAGGCTTTTTCTTCATAAATGCCATGCCGATTGCCATAATAACTGCAAAGATAATAAGGTAACCGGGGATTTCCTTGCTGTGTGCAACGAAAGCTGCAACAACCATTACGATACAGCCTGCAATTGCAAGCGAGGGAACAACAAAACGCTTGAATGCGGGAAGTTCCTTGTCTGCAAACATCTTGAAGAAGATGGGGATATAGAAAGGATAAATTGTTACAATGGGAAGCTCTGTGGGGTCAAATGCAAACATCTTGAGTGCAGCTGCGGTTGAGCCGTTGAGGTTTGCAAAGTAGAAATATACAAGCCATGCACCACAAAGAAGAAGAGCAAGAATTGATGAGTTACCGGGCATATTTGTGTGCTTGTCAAGATAACCGAAAACGTGGGGTGCGGGGCCTCTGCCTCTGCTTGCAATTGAGTAGATACCTCTTGTGCAGCCGAGCATAAGACCGTTAAGAGTACCAAGGCATGAAACGATAACGAAAACGAAAATGCCTGTACCCATTGCTTTGCCGAATACAGCACCGAAAGCGTTTCTTGCTGCAGCCTGACCACTTGCCATCATATCAGCATTCTTGATGCTGCCGGCAAGACCTACGTAGTAAAGAACGTAGATAGCAACTATTATAAGTGAACCGATAACAAGAGCTTTGGGAAGATTCTTTTTACCGTCTTTAAGTTCAGCATTGATTGACGTTGCGATAATCCAGCCTTCATAAGCGAAAACGGTTGCGCAAACAGCTGAGAAAATTGCTTCGCCTGCGGGAACGTCTTTAACAACAGTTGTGAAGTTTTCAACAAGCACGCCGTTGTCGTTTGTGATACCGTAGATAGTACCTACAATACCCATAAGGAGCAGGGGAACGAGTTTAATAAACGTTGTTGAAACCTGGAATTTACCTGAAATAATGGGAGAAAGAGTGTTGAGTGCGTAGCTTCCGATAAGATAGAAGCCTGTGAGAACAAAGCACATACCGCTTGTGGGGTCTGCACCGTCGCCCTGGAAAACAACGAGCGTATATCTTGCTGAAAGCCAAGCAAGGGCCATTGTAAGGGTGGGATAATAAATTGTGCTTAAGAACCAGCCGATAACGTAACCGTATTTTTCGCCGATTGTTGCTTCGGCATAGTCAACTACGCCGTTAACCTTTTCGTATTTTGTTGCAAGGATTGAGAATGTGTAAGCGGAGATAATCATAATAACGCCGCCGATTATCCAAGCAAGAATACCGATCTTAAGATTACCGCCTGTTTTGTTGAGAATTGCTTCTGCTTTGAAGAATACGCCGCTGCCTACAACAATGCCGACTACCATACAGATTGCTGTTAACAGACCGTACTTCTTTTTAAGTTCCTGTGCCATCTAATCACCTTTCTTTTATTAAAAATTTAATATTAAAATTATAATACAGAATTAAATTAAAAGTGTCAATAGATTTGATTAAAAATTTATTGAAATAATACGCTCGTTATGATATAATACACAAAAAATACGGAGTTGATATTTGATGAAAAAACTGTTTTCAATATTAATAATCGCTTCAATGCTTTTCTGCCTTGCATCGTGCGATTCAAAGGATAATAAAGATAACGGTACACAGGCGGTTTCACATACGAAGCCCGTAACAAAAATTTATAATGACCTTGCAGATACCTTGCCTGAGTTCACCTTCAAAAACGAACTTGATGAAACCTATGATGAGGGATATTCCTATTCATTTACGGTTAAATCAACTCAGCGAGAATTCGAAAAATACATTAAATCCGCCAAGAACAGCGGGTACTCCATCAATGAAGTTAACGGAGAAAACTATTACTTTGCTATGAATGAAAACGGATTTAAACTCGAATGTATGTATAAAGACGGAAGCACAATTGTAACAGTTTCAAGATAAAGCAAACCCCAAACCGAAAGCGGTTTGGGGTTTTAGTAATATTATAGAATTATGCAGATTAAACCGCTGCAACCCTCATTGATAATTCTTTCAAGTGTTTCCTGAAGTTTGCCGCGGGCATCAATCGGCATTCTGTAGAGCTTATTGCGTAAGCCTTCGTTTACAAGCTCGTGGAGTGAAGTGCCGAAAATGTTGGATTCCCATATCGTCGAAGGGTTTTCTTCAAATTCTTTAAGCAGGTATTTTATCAGCTCTTCCGACTGCGATTCAGAGCCGACAATAGGTGCAACTTCTGTCTGGATATCAGCTCTCATAATATGAAGAGAAGGTGCGCTTGCACGCAGTCTTACACCGTATCTGCCGCCTTGCTTCATAATTTCAGGCTCTTCAAGTGTGAGGTCGTCAATACCCGGCATAACAATTCCGTAACCCGTTGCATCAACGTCGTCAAGAGCCGCCTGAATTCTTTTATATCCTTCCTGAGCAACCGAAAACTCCTTCATACATTTCATAAGCTCGTTTTCGTTGCTGACACAAACACCGGTTTCTTCTTCAAGAACTTTAAAGAATAATTTCGGGTAAAGCTTGACGTTGATTGTTGCACTGCCTGTTGCAAGGTCGAGGTTACCGATTGAAGACGTTGAAACATGCTTGCCTGATGCTATAATATCGCTGAATTTATTTACGTCACGCACTCTTCTTAAATCTTTTGCATTGGTGCTGATGTTACCGAAGATTTCGCTTCTGAGCCAGTGTGTACTGTCAAGAGTCGTTATCCAACCCGGCAAATCAATTTTAATTTCTTTGAGCGGAAACTCAAACAGAACGTTAGAAAGTATATCCGTAATTTCGTCTTTGCCAAGCTCAAGGCAGTTTACCGCGATAACAGGTACCGAATATTTTTCAGACATTCTCTCTGCAAGCGTTCGTGCACTGTCGCTGTGTGGGTTTTTGCAGTTAAGCAATGTAACAAACGGTTTGTTGAGGTCTTTGAGCTCGCTTATAACCCTTTCTTCGGCAACCTCATATTCCGATCTCGGTATATCGCTGATGCTACCGTCAGTGGTGATAACAAGTCCGATTGTTGAATGCTCGGTGATAACCTTTTGAGTGCCGACTTCAGCGGCCATATTAAAAGGAACTTCTTCTTCGAACCAGGGAGTTTTTACCATTCTCGGAGACTCACCTTCAATATAACCGAGCGCCGAAGGAACAATATAACCGACACAGTCAATCATCCGCACCTTCATTTTTGCGTGAGAATGCAAAGAGATTTCAACGGCATCTTCGGGAATGAATTTTGGCTCCGTTGTCATAATTGTTTTACCGGCAGAGGATTGCGGCAGTTCGTCGTTAGCTCTTTCTCTTCTGCTTGAATCTTCAATGTTGGGAAGCACCATATTCTCCATAAATTTCTTTATGAACGTTGATTTACCTGTTCTTACAGGTCCCACAACCCCTATGTAAATGTCGCCGCCTGTTCTTGCGGCAATATCACTGTAAATATTATTTGCCATTTTTAATCCTCCGAATCCAGTCTTTTGGTAAAATATATGACAGGTCGGGACAGTGTATGACTGCGGAAATAAGAAAAAATCTCAAAATATAATTCAATCAATGTTGAAATAAAAGACGTTTTATGTTAAAATCTTTAAGTATTAATTTAATCTTAACGGAGGAGAAAATGAAAAAGTTTATTTCATTTGTATTGTGTTTAGCTATGATGTTTAATTCAGGTATTGTTTCTTTTGCAAATTTCAATGCCCCGAATCTCGGAGAAGAAGAGTGGAAAAACATTTATTACTCTAATATCGGCGATAACACCTTACCTTTACTCAACGTAGGTGCTGATGAAACACAGGTAAGCCTCTGCTGGCACGCCGATAAAGCATCCGCTAAAGCTCAGGTTATGCTTGCAAAAAGCGAAGATATGGCAGATGCAAAGACATTCTACGGTCACAAAACCCAAGCCGAAAACGCTGAGCAGTTGGTTTGCAGAGTAACCGTTACGGGTCTTGAAGAAAACACAACATATTATTATAAGTGGTATACAGATAACGGCTGGAGCGAAGCCAAAAAATACGAAACCAAGTCGTTCAGTGACCACAAAGCACTTGTTGTCGGTGATATTCAGATAAGCGATATTTATGAAGACGGCGATGATTCAACACAGATAAAAGACGGAAGATCGTGGAATAATCTGCTTGCAACCGCACTTGAAGCAAACCCCGACGTGAGCTATCTTGTAACTCCGGGTGACAATACCTCAACAGGCTCAACCGCTCAGGAATGGCAGACCCTTTTAATGCCCGAAGCTGTCAGAAGCCTTCCTATGGCAATGGCAATAGGCAACCACGATAAAAAGGGTATGACATATAATTATTACACCAATATGCCCAACGAATATTACGGCAAGCATTTCGAGGGTCTTGACCGTGATTTCTGGTTCAGATACGGTGACGTCCTTTATCTTGTTTTCAATTCAACATCAGGTGACGCTCCCGATCATATTGCAATGGCAAAAGAAGCGGTTGAAGCAAATCCCGATGCAAAATGGAGAATCGGTGTTGTTCATCACGGTATCTACGGTGCGGGAGATGCAATCGGCGATACAGAAACAGAGCTTCTTCTCACAACGATTTTTGCTCCCATCTTTGAATCCTATGACGTTGATTTTGTAATCACGGGTCATACTCATTCACAGGGACGCTCTCACTTTATGCAGAACAGAAAAGTTGTCGGCAAGGCTGAAAGCGGCAAAACTTATGTCAATCCCGAGGGCGTGGTATACCTTAACTCCAACGCTGTTTGCGGCACTTATTATATGGATTTCAGTGCTGAGCATCTTGCTTACAGCTTTATGGAAAACGACGTAGCAACTTATTCAACGCTTGAATTCAAGGGCGATTCGCTCATTCTGGAAACAAGAAGAGGAGATAACAACGAGCTTCTCGACAGCCTTACCATTGTCCGCACCGAAGAGCATAACGAAAACTCATTCGGAAACAGAATGACGAGAGTTCTTTATAAGTTTGTTGAATTCGTTGGTTTGGTTTATGTTAAAATTGATTATCTTATCAAAAAATTCAATTGATTTATCGGCTGTTACCTTACGGTGACAGCCTTTTTGTTTTCTGTTGTTGAATTAAAGCTTTCAATGTGGTAAAATAATAGCATTAAATTTAAGGAGAAGTAATATGAGCGCAAAAGTATATTTTTCCAGAGAAATATCACCCGAAAAGGTGCTTGAACTTTATAATATGCTCGGTAAAAAGCTTGACGGTAAGGTTGCCGTTAAAGTGCATTCAGGCGAAAAGGGTAATCAGAATTTCCTTAAACCGGATTTCTGGAAGCCTGTTGTTGAATTTGTGAACGGTACAGTTGTTGAATGCAACACTGCCTACGAAGGCGCAAGAAATACAACTGAGAAACACCTTGCTCTTTTCGATGAGCACGGCTGGACAGAATACTTCGATGTTGACCTTCTTGATGCAGAAGGACCCGACCTTGAGCTTGATATTCCCGACGGCAAAAAGATAAAAAAGAATTTTGTGGGCAAAAACATTACTAATTATGATTCAATGCTTGTCCTTTCACATTTTAAAGGTCACCCGATGGGCGGCTATGGCGGAGCAATAAAACAGCTTTCAATCGGCGTTGCTTCTTCATACGGAAAAGGATATATTCACGGTGTAGGCGACCCTGCAGATTTCTGGACGTCCGACCACGATTCTTTTCTTGAATCAATGGCTGATGCCGCTGGCTCGGTTATAAAGCTTTTCAGCGGAAATATTGTTTACGTTAATGTAATGAAAAATATGAGTGTTGACTGTGACTGCTGTGCGGTTGCGGAAGACCCCTGTATTGCTGATATAGGCATTCTTGTTTCAGATGACCCCGTTGCAATTGACAAGGCTTGTGTAGACCTTGTTTATGCTTGCTCCGATGCAGGTAAACCTCATCTTATTGAAAGAATCGAAAGCCGAAACGGTGTTCATACCATTGATACTGCCGCGGAAATCGGTTATGGCACAAAAGATTATGAACTTATTGAAGTGTGATTTATGAGCGTAAAAACAGAAATTTTTATTAAAGACAGAGCTGACCCGTTTGTTACCAGAGGCAGTGACGGATATTATTATTTTACCGCATCTTACCCTATGTACGGCAAAGACGATACCGAGGGTTATGACAGAATAATTCTCCGCAGAGCGAAAACCATCGACTCTCTTGCCGATGCCGAAGAAATCTCAATATGGGATGAAAAGAATTCCGAAGTATGTCACCGTTTTATATGGGCACCCGAAATTCACGAAATCAACGGTAAATGGTACGTGTTTTTTGCGGCAAGCGGAAGCTCTGATAACGTTTGGGATATTGACTGCCATATTATTAAATGCGATGGCTCTGACCCTTATAACGACAAGTGGTCAGATATCGGAAAATTTCAAGCCTGTAACGGCGATGAGTTTTCGTTCCGCGGCTTCTCGCTTGATATGACTCACTTTGAATGTAACGGCAGACATTACGTCAGCTGGGCACAAAACGGCGGTAATTCCAACGTTTATCTTTCTGAAATTAACCCCGATGAGCCGTGGAAAACGGTAACTCCCGCAATGCTTCTAACAAAGCCCGAATTTGACTGGGAAAGAGTAAGAATACCCGTAAACGAGGGCCCCGCCGCGATGATTCACGATGGCAGAATTTTTCTGGCGTTTTCCGCTTCGGCAACAGGTCCCGAATACTGCATCGGACTTATGTATGCCGATAAAAATGCCGATTTGCTCGATATAAACAGCTGGACAAAGCTCGATAAACCCTTGCTCACTTCAGCTGACCTTGAGGGAGAATACGGCCCGGGACATAATTCGTTTGTTAAAGACGAAAACGGAGATTGGATTTTTGTTTATCATTCAAGGGATAAGGTTTGTTTCGGAGGTAAATGCGGATATTCCGACGGCGATTCTTTATATGACCCTTGCCGCAGTGCAAGAAAACGAAAGGTAATCTGGGATAAAGACGGATTGCCCATACTAAACGGATAACGGAGTTTTATATGACAGTTAAAAATTTTGATTTTCTTCCCGATGATGCGGTGTTTGTGAGAACAACCGTTTTTATTGATGAACAGGGCTTTGAAAATGAGCTTGACGATAAGGATGCAATCTGCCGTCATATTGTTATTTACTGCGAAGATAAGCCCTGTGCAACCTGCAGAATCTTTAAAGATGAAAGCGGAAAATATAAGCTCGGCAGGGTAGCGGTGCTTAAGGAATACCGTTCAAAGGGTCTTGGCAGAGCGGTAGTTGAAAAAGCCGAAGAATACGTCAGAGAGTGCGGCGGCGCATCACTTCATCTCAATTCTCAGATACCTGTTATTGCTTTTTATGAAAAACTCGGTTATCATACCGTTGGTGAAGTGTTCCTCGAAGAGAACGTTGAGCACGTTGCAATGGTTAAAAAATTCAATATATAGTCGAATTGACTAAAAAATCCGATAAAAAATACAATATTTGTTCTATTTAAAAATTGACAAGTATGCTTTATGTATGTATAATAAAATTACAGTTTACATGACTGACGGATTTTGCGGATAACCGCAAGGGAATGTAAACATATTAAGCCGACCGTCTGGGCAATTCAGTTTTTGTAAACTGATTTGCCCTTTTTTGTTTATATACGGCAAATCAGACAGTAAAACGATTGGAGGAATGCAAAATGAAACACGTTAACTGGAACGGATTTACCGCAGGTGTATGGCAGGATGAAATCAACGTGCGCGATTTTATCCAGACCAACTACAAAGAATACACAGGCGACTCTGATTTCCTTGAGGGTGCAACACCCAGAACCCAGAGCCTTATGAAAAAGCTTGAAGCACTTTTCGCTCTTGAAAGACAGTTTGGCGGTGTGCTTGATATTGACACTGCAACCGTATCTTCGCTTACAAGCTATTCTCCCGGATATATTGATAAAGAAAACGAGCTTATCGTTGGCTTGCAGACCAACAGACCGCTCAAAAGAGGTGTTAACCCCTTTGGCGGAATGAGAATGGTTAAGCAGGCTTGCGAAGCATACGGCTACAAGCTCAGCAGAAAAGTTGAAGAAGAATTCAGATTCAGAACAACTCATAACGACGGCGTTTTCAGAGCATATTCCGATGAAATGCGTCAGGCAAGAAAATGTCACGTTATCACAGGTCTTCCCGATGCTTACGGCAGAGGCAGAATCATCGGTGACTACCGTCGAGTTGCTCTTTACGGTGTAGACAGACTCATCGAAGAAAAGAAAAAAGATAAGAACGACCTTTCATATAAAGCTTTTGATACTGAGCAGATCAGAAAAGACGAAGAGCTTTTCCAGCAGATTACCTTCCTCGGATATCTTAAAGAAATGGCTGCAATGTACGGCTTTGATATCAGCGTTCCCGCCGCAAATGCAAAAGAAGCCATTCAGTGGACTTATTTTGCATATCTTGCAGCAATCAAAGAGCAGAACGGTGCGGCAATGTCGCTCGGCAGAGTAAGTACCTTCTTTGATATTTATATTGAGCGCGATATTGCAAACGGTGTTCTTACTGAGTCAGGAGCACAGGAGCTTATGGATGATTTCGTTATGAAACTCCGCTGTGCACGTCACCTCAGAACACCTGAATACAACGAACTTTTCGGCGGCGACCCGATGTGGATTACCGAAGCTGTCGGCGGTATGGGGGAAGACGGCAGAACGCTTGTTACAAAGAACAGCTACCGTATGCTCAACACTCTTTATACTCTCGGACCCTCACCCGAGCCCAACCTCACCATTCTCTGGTCAACCGCTCTTCCCGAATCGTTCAAGAAATTCTGTGCAAAGGTTTCAGCTGATACTGATTCAATTCAGTATGAAAACGATGACGTTATGCGTCCCATTTACGGCGATGACTATGCAATTGCCTGCTGTGTATCAGCAATGAAAATCGGCAAGCAGATGCAGTTCTTCGGCGCCAGATGTAACCTTGCAAAGCTTCTTTTGATTGCCATCAACGGTGGTTATGATACAACGAGCGGCATTCATATCGGACCTCAGATGCCTGTTCTTGAAGGCGATAAGCTTGATTATGAATCCGTTATGGAAAGATTTGATATTTATATCAAATGGCTGAGCAATCTTTACGTTAATACAATGAACATCATTCATTATATGCACGATAAATATGCTTACGAAAAGATTCAGATGGCTCTTCACGATACAAAAGTTGAACGCTTTATGGCTTTCGGTATCGCAGGTCTTTCGGTTGTTGCCGATTCTCTGAGTGCTATTAAATATGCAAACGTAGCACCTGTAAGGAGCTCGAACGGATTTATCACAGATTTTGAAACAACAGGCGATTTCCCCAAATACGGTAACGACGATGACAGAGTTGACCTTATCGCAAAGGATATGGCACATAAGTTTATCACAGAGCTTCGTAAGACTCCTACTTATCGCCGTGCTGTTCATACACTTTCTGTTCTTACAATTACGTCAAACGTTATGTACGGCAAGAACACAGGTGCAACACCCGCCGGCAGAAAGGCTTCTGCTCCCTTTGCACCCGGTGCAAACCCGATGCACAACAGAGAAGAAAACGGTGCTCTTGCTTCGCTTAACTCTGTTGCAAAAATCAGCTATGACGATTGCCGTGACGGTGTTTCAAATACTTTCTCAATCACTCCCGAGGCTCTCGGCAGAAGCGATGAAGAAAGAATTGATAATCTTGTTTCAATTCTTGACGGTTATTTTGCAAAGAAAGCACATCATATCAACGTTAACGTTCTCAACCGTGAAACTCTTATGAAGGCTTATGAAGAGCCTGAAGCTTATCCCAACCTCACAATCCGTGTTTCGGGCTACGCTGTTAACTTCAACAAGCTTTCAAGAGAGCAGCAGAGAGAAGTTATCAGCCGTACCTTCCACGAAGCAATATGACAGGTTATATAAACTCAATTCAGAGCCTCGGTGCTGTTGACGGCCCCGGTATTCGTTTTGTGGTGTTTATGCAAGGGTGTAATCTCCGTTGCGGATGCTGTCATAATCCCGATACGTGGGAATGCTCTGTCGGTAAACAGTATACCGCTGAAGAAATAGTTTCCAGAGCAAAAAGATACAGGGAATATTTCGGTAAAGACGGAGGAATTACCGTTTCGGGTGGTGAGCCGCTTTTGCAGGCTGATTTTGTCAGAGAAGTTTTTACTCTTTGCAAAGAAGAAGGCATAAACACCTGTCTTGATACTTCGGGCAGTATATTCAATGAAAAAGTTGAAGCTCTGCTTGAAGTAACCGACAGGGTACTGCTCGACATTAAATATACAAGCAATGATCTTTATAAAAAGCACGTCGGTTGCGATATGGACAGGGTAGTTGATTTTCTTTCGTATCTTAATCAAAAGAAAATCCCCGTTACGCTCCGTCAGGTGATAATTCCGACGCTCAACGATAACGGAGAAAATATTGCTTTGCTTAAGGATATCGGATCAGGATTCGCTTGTGTTGATAAAACTGAGCTTCTCGCATTCAAAAAGATATGTCAGATGAAATATGATAAAATGAATATCACGTTTCCGTTTGCCGATATTCCCGAGCCGACAAAAGAATGTATGGAAAAACTCAATTCAATACTTGCATAACAAAAACCCCCG
>JAZQKN010000057.1:0-7927 GCA_045542175.1 Acutalibacteraceae bacterium
GCAAAGGCAGTTGTTGAGCTTTGCGAGCAGCCCAAGGATTTCACATTCTCATACGAGCTTGACGGCACAATCGAAGAAAAAATCGAAGCTATCGTAAAGAAGGTTTACGGCGGCGACGGTATCAGCGTTCTTCCCGCCGCAAAGAAACAGATTGCATCGCTTACCGCAATGGGATTTGCAAATCTTCCCGTGTGCGTTGCAAAAACACAGTACAGCTTCTCTGACGATGCAACAAAGCTCGGCGCACCCGAAAACTTCACCGTTACAGTTAAGAACGTAAAGATTTCAGCCGGCGCAGGCTTTATCGTTGTTCTCACAGGTGATATTATGACAATGCCCGGTCTTCCCAAAGTGCCCGCAGCCGAGAAAATCGACGTTGACGAAAACGGCAGAATCAGCGGACTTTTCTGATAAAAAATATGTTTTCATAACACCTTTTCTCTTGTTGGAGGAAAGGTGTTTTTTGTTTTTTAACCACAAAATCTTGCGTTTTTTCTGTTGCAATTCCGTTAATATAATGTTATAATAAACAAAATGCGTTATTGCGTCTATTTACGGGCAAATCGGGAATACTAACCAAAAATCAAGGGAGAGTTTCCGATGAGCAAAAGCAATAGAAATAAACGTGATAATTTTTTTGCACCGTCAATGCCGTGGCAGTCACCCGATTCAAACAACGGCTCAGGCGGTGACGGCAGTGCCTCTGAAATGATAGGCAATATAATCGAAACAGGCTCAATCACTGTCAGAAAAGGTGAGCACGTTATTCACTGTCTGACGGTAATCGGTCAGATTGAAGGACATTATATTTTACCCGCACAGAACAAAACAACCAAGTATGAGCACGTAATACCTCAGCTTGTGGCTGTTGAAGAAAGCGACGATGTTGACGGACTTATTTTGATTCTCAACACCGTCGGCGGCGATATCGAAGCGGGCCTTGCGATTGCTGAGCTTATAAGCGGAATGCAGACTCCCACGGTTTCGCTCGTGCTCGGCGGAGGTCACTCAATCGGTGTTCCGCTTGCGGTTTCGGCAGATAAATCGTTCATAACTCCGTCGGCAACGATGACGATTCACCCTGTCAGAATGAACGGTCTGGTGTTGGGTGTGCCGCAGACACTTTCTTACTTTGAGCAGATGCAGGAAAGAATCGTGCGTTTTGTTTCCGATAACTCAAACATCAGCGGTGACAGATTCCGCGAAATGATGCTTGCAACGGGCGAGCTTGTGCTTGACGTGGGAACGGTTTTAAGCGGCGAAGCGGCGGTTAATGAAGGGCTGATAGATTCGCTCGGCGGTCTTTCAGATGCTCTCAATTGTTTAACGGAATTAATAAATAAAAAACAGGAATCAACTCCGAAAGGATGAAATAATTTGGCAGGAACTCAAAAGAAAAAAACAAATAATACGGCAAAGAAAAATCAGCCGCAGAAGAAAGAACAGGCTAAGGTTTTTTCACCCGAAGCAAAGCGCCAGCGCAACTCGATTATTCTGATGGCTGTTGCGGTTTTTATGCTTTTTGTTGCAATCATCAAGGGCGAAAGTGCGTGGAACTGGATGCATAACAGCCTTATAGGATTATTCGGCTTCTGCACTTATTTTGTGGCTGCTTTCCTTGTTTATATTGCATATCTGTATTCAAAGAATAAGCCTTTGTCGGATTCTTTAGGTAAAATTATCGGCATCGGCTCATTCGTCACTCTTTTAAGCGGAGTGATACATATTTTCTCTGAAAACAGTAAATATTTTACCGATAACAATCTCGGTAAACAGATTGCCGACGTATGGGCAAACAGACCCGATTTCGGAAGCGGCGGCGTTTACGGTGCGATTTTCGGCGGTGCAATTGCAAGACTTTTCGGCAGAACAGGTGCGTTGATTACCGTAATTATCGTGCTTGTTGCTATCGTTCTTCTCCTTACGGGCACTTCGCTTTCTGCCGTTTATTCCGCAGTTAAAAAGCCTGTTAAGAAGGTTGGTCAGATTACCAACGAAACAATCGAAAAGGGTGTTCAGCGCCGCGAAGAGAGAAAAGAAAAGAAAGCTTTTGCTCCTCCCGCAAAGCCCACAGAGACTGCTCCCGAGGCGGCTCCCGTGCCCCCCGACGTAAAGTTTGAAGAGCAGTTTGTAAACGACGAAACAACCTTTGAACCCGAGGCTGAAAAAGAGCCTGATATCGTTATTCCCGTATTCAAGCTTCCCGAAGAAAAAAGCGATATAGTTGAAGATACAATCGAAAAAGCGGTTGAAGAAAAGAAGTCGAAGAAAAAGACTAAAGCACCCGCCGCACCCGACGGAGAGCCCGTTGACGAAGATGAGAGTGTTGAATTCGATCCCGACGAAAACGTACCGTTTGAAATAAAAACCGACTACGTTTTCCCGCCCATTGACTGCCTGAAGCTTGCTGAAAAAGAGGGAGCAACGGACAGTGTTGCAGAAATGCAGATGGGTGCCAAAAAGCTTATCTCAACTCTTGAAAGCTTCAAAATAAATGCGGAAGTTACAAATATCTGCCGCGGTCCTTCGGTAACAAGATATGAGCTCGTACCCGAGGCGGGCGTAAGAATCAATAAAATCACCAATCTTTCTGACGATATTGCTCTGCGTCTTGCGGCAACAAGCGTCAGAATCGAAGCACCTATTCCGGGCAAATCGGCAATCGGTATCGAAGTTCCCAACAGCGCAAAATCAATGGTAACAATGCGTGAAATCATTGATACGCCTCAGTTCCGAGATGCAAAGAGCAAGCTCAACGTTGCACTCGGCAAGGATATTACGGGCAATATTATCTGCGCTGACCTTGCCAAGATGCCTCACTTACTTGTTGCGGGTACAACAGGCTCGGGTAAATCCGTGTGCCTTAACTCGATGATTGTAAGCTTGCTTTATAACGCAACTCCCGATGAAGTCAAGCTTCTTATGATTGACCCGAAAATGGTTGAATTCACAATCTATAACGGCATCGCACATCTTGAAGTTCCCGTTGTTTCAAATCCCAGAAAGGCTGCGGGTGCTCTCGGCTGGGCAGTAGGCGAAATGGAAAAACGCTACGCAATGTTCGCCGAAAACGGTGTTCGTGATATCAAGGGCTTCAACTTTCTTGCGGAAACACGCCCCGAGCTTAAAAAGATTCATCAAATTGTTATTTTTATCGACGAGCTTTCAGACCTTATGATGGTTTCTCCCAAAGAGGTTGAAGACTCAATCTGCCGTCTTGCACAGAAAGCAAGAGCCGCGGGCATTCATCTTGTAATTGCAACCCAGAGACCCTCCGTTGACGTTATTACGGGTATTATCAAAGCCAATATTCCCAGCCGAATCGCTCTTTCGGTTTCATCGCAGATTGACTCAAGAACAATTCTTGATGCTGCGGGTGCTGAAAAGCTTCTCGGTAACGGCGATATGCTCTTTAACCCCGTCGGCTCGTCAAAATCCTTGCGTGTTCAGGGATGCTTTATTTCCGATGCAGAGGTTGACAGTGTTGTAAGCCATATCAAATCACAGGCTCAGACAACATATAACGAAGAAACGATCAAAGAAATCGAAACCAAGGCCGCAGAAGCCGAAAATTCAAAGAAAAAATCGTTTGATTCCGATGAGGATGATGATATCGATCCTATGTTCAACGAAGCCGTTGAGGTTGTTCTCAATGCGGGCGGAGCCTCAACAACAATGCTTCAGAAAAAGCTCAAGCTCGGCTATGCGAGAGCATCAAGAGTTATGGATCAGCTTGAAGAAAAAGGAATCGTCGGCCCTTCCGAGGGCGCAAAGCCGAGAGCTGTTCTTATAAGCAAACAGCAGTGGTACGAAATGCAGGCACTTGCCGACGGCGGTGCGGCACCCGATATTGATGACGTCTTTGATGATGACGACGATTATGCGGGTTCGGATGATTATGACTTTTAAGAGGTAACATGAACGGATTTTTACCTGTTACAAAAGAAGAAATGACCGCCAGGGGATGGGAACAGGCTGACTTTGTCTACGTCAGCGGCGATGCTTACGTTGACCATCCCAGCTTCGGTGCGTCAATTATTACAAGAGTGCTTGAAAATGCGGGCTACAAAGTTGCTTTTCTTGCTCAGCCGAAGTGGAATACCGATGCCGATTTCAAGCGCTTCGGCAGACCAAGACTCGGCTTTCTTGTAAGCAGCGGCAATATTGATTCAATGGTTGCTCACTATACCGCCGCGAAGAAAAAACGCAGTAACGATGCTTACAGTCCCGGCGGAAAAGCGGGTTTCAGACCCGACAGGGCGGTTATTGTTTACTGCAATAAAATCAGAGAAATTTACGGTGACATTCCCATTGTTATCGGCGGACTTGAAGCGTCTTTGAGACGCTTTGCTCATTACGATTATTGGGATGATAAAATCAGACGCTCAATTCTTTTTGATTCACAGGCGGATCTGCTTTCTTTCGGTATGGGCGAGCGCTCAATGGTAGAAATTGCGAATCTGCTCAATGACGGTGTGCCCGTTTCGGAAATCCGTGACGTAAGAGGCACCTGTTACAGTGTTGACGTGCGTGAAACACCTTACAGCGGTGCTGAATGCCCGTCGTTTGATAACGTGTGCAATTCCAAAAAGGAATATGCGGTTTCGTGCCGCATTCAGCAGGATGAACAGGATTTCTTCCGCGGCAAGGTTGTAAAACAGCGTCACGGAAACAGAATGCTTGTTCAGAATCAGCCTGCAATTCCGCTTTCACAGGAAGAACTCGATGCGGTTTACGCTCTGCCTTATATGAGAACTTACCATCCGATGTATGAAAAAGACGGCGGCGTACCGGGAATTGAAGAGGTTCGTTTTTCGATAACTCATAACAGAGGCTGCTTCGGCGGATGTAATTTCTGCTCGCTTGCTTTCCATCAGGGCAGATATATCACAACCAGAAGCAAGGAATCGGTAATAAGTGAAGCAAAGCTTCTTACAACCTTGCCCGATTTCAAGGGATATATCCACGACGTCGGCGGACCCACCGCCAATTTCCGTGCGCCTTCGTGTGAAGGTCAGGAAAAGAGGGGACTTTGCAAGGGCAAAAAATGTCTTGCTCCCACACCTTGTCCAAATCTCAAATCCAATCACAGGGAATATCTTGATATTCTTCGCGAAATGCGCTCTCTTCCCAAAATCAAAAAAGTATTTATCCGCTCGGGAATCCGTTACGATTATCTGCTTGAAGATAAAGACGATACTTTTTTCAGAGAGCTTGTTGCCCACCACGTAAGCGGTCAACTCAAGGTTGCTCCCGAGCATTGCTCTGCGGCTGTGCTTGATAAAATGGGCAAGCCGCATATCGAGGCTTATGTGGAATTTTCAAGAAAGTATTTCGGCTTCAGCAAGAAGGAGGGAAAGGAGCAGTATCTTGTTCCCTACCTTATGTCGTCGCACCCCGGCAGTACGCTCAAGGATGCAGTTGAGCTGGCATTGTTCCTTAAAAAAATCGGCATAAGACCCGAACAGGTGCAGGATTTCTATCCCACACCGGGTACGGTTTCAACCTGTATGTTCTATACGGGTCTTGATCCCTACACAATGAAAGAGGTATACGTTGCGAAAGATCCGCACGAAAAAGCTTTGCAGAGGGCGTTGCTTCAGTATTACGACCCGAGCAAGCGCGAGCTTGTCATTGAAGCTCTGAAGAAAGCGGGCAGAGCCGATCTGATCGGAACGTCTGAAAAGTGCATTGTAAAGCCTGTGTTTACCAACAGAAACAGGCAGAATTTTAACCAGTCAAAGAACCCGTCAAGGGGAAGAGATTTTTCAAAAAACAAAAAGAGAAAATAAGAGGTGATGTGCGGTGAAGCTGAGTAAAAAGCAAATCAGAATGATTCTCGGCATAATTGTCATCGCAGCCGTTGCTTTGTTCGGATGGATATCGAGTCAGAACGAAGAAATAAAGCTTGTTTCGGAAATTCCCGAAGCAAACTGCCGTGTTCACTATATCGATATCGGTCAGGGCGACTGCGAGCTTATTGAGAGCAACGGAGAGTTTATGCTTATCGATGCTGGCGAAAACGGTAACGAGGATATCGTTATAAACTATCTTCGCAAAGCGGGTGTTGAAAAGCTCAGATACGTTGTCGCAACTCATCCTCATTCAGACCATATGGGCGGTCTTGCCGAGGTTATAAGTGAGTTTGAGGTTGAGAATATCATTATGCCGAAGCTCACAAAAGACCAGACACCGACAACCAAAACATACAGGGATTTTCTTGATGCTGTTAAGAAGTCGGGAGCAAAGGGTATCTATTCGAAGATTGGCGCCGAATATACGCTCGGCGAATCGGATTTCGTGATTTTGGGCCCTGTCAGCAACAATACCGAAAACCTTAACGATATGTCGGTCATCGTGAAGCTAATCCACGGTGACAACACCTTCCTTTTTACAGGTGATGCCGAGTATGACGAGGAACAGGACGTTATCAACAACTTTGCGCATGAGCTTGACTGCGACGTCTATAAAGTAGGTCATCACGGCTCAAGCACTTCTTCCTGCGAAGATTTCCTTGAAGCGGTAACGCCTGAGGTTTGCATAATTTCGTGCGGTGAAGATAATTCATACGGTCATCCGCATTATGAAGCTATGGAGCGTATTGAAAGCTATACCGATGAGATTTACAGAACGGATATCTGCGGAGATATCATTGTTTCGTCCGATAAAGTAAATCTTTCGGTTGATTATGAGAATCAGTGAGGTGCGTTTTATGTTTAAAAGCATTGACAGAATTATTGACGGCAAAGCAATCTGCATTGACGACAGCGGATTTATGATAATTATCCCTGTTGAAGAAATCATCGGCGAGCCGAAAGAGGGCAGTATTCTTGTTGAGAGGGAAGACGGAAAATACATCTGCACTCCCTTTGAAGAGGAACGCAGAAGAGACGAAAACTTCAATCTTGCAAACGACCTTTTTGAATAAAATATTAATTTTAAAAAAACACACCGTATTATTCATTTTGCTCTTGAATAATGCGGTGTTTTATTATATAATAAATTAAATATTCTTTTAATATGGAGGAATACGGTTTTGTCTGCAAATTCCGATAGAATAAAAATAACCGTTCCCGAGCAGGAGCTTGCAAAACAGCGTGAATATACAGCTCTTGTCCGCTCACTTATTCAGCACCGTTTTGAGTCTTCGCCCAAAGCTTTTGTTCATACCTACGGCTGTCAGGGCAACGTTGCCGACGGTGAAAGGCTTCAGGGTATGCTTGTTGAAATGGGCTATGATCTTACCGATGAGGTTGAGAATGCGGATCTTGTGCTTTATAACACCTGTGCAATCCGCGAACACGCCGAAGACAGGGTTTTCGGTAACGTAGGCGCATTGAAGCCTCTTAAAACCGCAAACAGAGAAATGAAAATTCTTCTCTGCGGCTGTATGATGCAGCAGGAAAGAATTGCGAAAAAAATCAGGACAAGCTATCCCTTTGTTGATATAGTTTTCGGCACGCACGTTCTTCATATGCTTCCCGAATTCTTATACAGAAGCCTCAGCAGGGGAGAAAAAATTTACGAGTTGCCCGATGCGGACGGCGTAATCGCAGAGGATTTGCCGATTCACCGTGACAGCGATTTCAAAGCGTGGATTCCGATTATCTACGGCTGCAACAATTTCTGCACCTACTGTATTGTTCCCTATGTAAGAGGCAGAGAAAGAAGCCGCGACCCGAAGCTTATCATTGCCGAAGCAAAAGAGCTTGTTGCAAAGGGATATAAAGAAATAAATCTGCTCGGTCAGAACGTTAATTCCTATGGTAAGCATCCCGACTACGGTTATAATTTTTCGGACCTTCTCAAGGAGCTTAACGCAATTGAGGGCGATTTCATAATCCGCTTTATGACTTCGCACCCGAAAGACTGCACCTATGAGTTGCTTGACACGAAGTCGGAGGCCAAGCGGTCTTAGGAAGACAAT
>JAZQKN010000058.1:0-8939 GCA_045542175.1 Acutalibacteraceae bacterium
TCCTGCGGCGCACGTTGCATCAATATAGAGATGAGCATCCTTATTTGTGAAGAAGGTGTAGCGGTGCACACCCGTGTGGATATCGGCAGTCATTTCGGCAAGGCACGAAACCGTGGGCAGATAAACTGCGTAATAGCCTGCGCTTGCCTTTTCCATAGAGTGGGAATAGGGCATTATTTTTGCGCCGTTGTTACCGACGGAGGGCGTGATTCTGAAGTTACTGTAATCCTCGGAGCCAGTGCCCGAAAGTCTTGAATGGCTGAAGCCTCTGATGTGACCGTGCTCGAAGTAATAACCCGATGTGTTGGTCTTGACAAGGTAAGAACCGCCGTGAAAGCAGGTGTCGGGCCCGAGCCTGACCACGCCCAAGGGTACCGATGTCGCAGGACTGAGCATACCGCAGGTCCAGGGGATACCGCCCGTGCCGATAAACGGGTCAACGTACTGACCGTATTCTCCATCGGGTATTTCTGGCATTTCGACCTTCTTAAAAAGAACACCGCCGAATATACCCGTGAAAAGCGTTTCGATTGCAATGAAAACCGAAACGAAGGCTCTGATGATTTGTAACATATCCGTCACTCCAATCGGAATAATTCTAATTATAAATATAAAATAAAGAGGAATAAAAGTCAAGAAGGATAAACAAACAGGCAACCTGATTGTTCAGATTGCCTGCGTTTTGATTATTTAAAGGAATCAGGATTTGCCTTCCTGAGTTGCGTAAGCTGAGAAGATGGCGTTGATTTCCTCGGAGCTGAGATGGTTCTTTACAAGGAGGACTTCAACAATCTTGTCAACTGCGGCTCTGTTGGCGATGAGAAGCTCTTTTGCCTTCTCAAGCTCTGTTTTCAGGATATTGTTAACGGCGTCACGGATTTTCTGTGCCATAATGCCGTCAGCCGCTTCGTTTTCGGTAACAACGGCAAGTCCCATTGATTCATCCATACCGTAATTGCAGATGATGCCCTTGGCAATGGAGGTTGCTGTTCTCAGGTCACTGCTCGGTCCGGTTGAAAGACCCTCGTCCTCACCGAAGAAAACAAGCTCTGCAGCTCTGCCGCCGAGAGAAGTTCTGATTCTGTGAAGTAGCATTTTCTTGGTGTAAGTGCCCTGCGATTCATTATCGCCGTGAGCCATATATCCGCCGTGATTTCCTCTTGCAACAATCGTCAGGTAAGAGGGTGTTTCACCACCGTGCCAGCAAAGGAAGGCGTGGCCAGCCTCGTGGTATGCGGTTTTGCGGATGTGAGAGATATCCCATTTCTTTTCTTCGCCGTAGCTGAAGGTTTCAAATGCTTCCTCGAACACCTCGTCGTCAACCGTAGTCTTATTCTCCCTGATTGCAATGCGCAATGAAAGCTGGAAAACGGATGAAAGCTGAGCAAGGCTCATACCGGTTGAGCGAACTGCGATGTTTTCGATTTCGTTATCGGTAATCTCGAATGCCTCGGAAGCGGCAATTCTCATTTTGATAAACTTGATTCTCGCATCCTTATCGGGGAGGTCGATATAAATATGTCTGTCAAAGCGTCTGAGAAGTGCGGGGTCAAGGCTCTTTTTGGTTCCGGGCTCAACTTCGAAGTTGGTTGCGGCAAGAACGAAAACAGGTCTCTTTGCATCGGTCTTGAAGCCGTCCATCTCGGAGAGGAATGCAGTGAGAACGCTTTCGGATGCGGCGGTGAATTCGCTGCCCGTACGCTCCTTGGCAATCGCATCAATTTCGTCAATGAAAATGATTGAGGGGGCATATTTTCTTGCTGTTGCAAAGAGTCTGTGAACAGCTTCTTCGCCTTCGCCGACATATTTCTTCTTGAACTGGTTTCCTTCGGCAAAGATGAAGGTTACGTCAGATTCACCTGCAACGGCCTTTGCGAGCATTGTTTTACCTGTGCCGGGAGGTCCGTAGAAGAGAACGCCCTTGGGCACACCGAGTCCGCGGCTTGAGAACGCCTTGGGATTCTTAAGGTAATTTACGAAATACTGCAGCTCCTCTTTGGCACTTTCAGCACCGATGATATCGCTGAAGCGTGTGTTCGGTTTCGATACTGCATTGAGAATGCTTTCGCTGTCCTCACCGTCAACGGCAACGTCAAGATCGATATCGTAAAGTCTGATGTTGGCGGTTTTGTGGTCAGCGGAAATGGACTGTGCAGTTCTGTAAGTAACGATTTTGTTGGATTTTGCGAGGTTGTCCATGCTTGTCTGCTGATAGGTTTCAGCAAGAATTTCTTTAACGGATGCAAGCAGAGCGTCCTTATCGGAAACACTGATTTCGCCTCGCGCACCTTCCTTGAGAAGGGAGAACATTTCTTCCTCGGAGTAGCGGTGCTCCTCATCGGAAACGATATAGAGAGGCACGTCGGACATCTCGCAGACGTATCTGAAGAAGTCGCTGCCTTCCGAATCGATATCCTCGATGCTCAGGTTGTTGCCCTTGTCCTTTGTAACTGCGTGAAGGTCGCAAAGAATGAGGTCATAGTCATTCTTGTTGATGAGCTTCACTGCTTCGTCAAATGACCGGGGAGTGGTAACGGCGTAGTCATCGGGGAATGCCGTTACAACAGAGTCTCTGATGCTGTCGGAAGCGAAAACGAGAACGGATGCCTTGTTTTCTCTTCTGAAAAGACGGGCAACAGCTTCGTTGTCCTCGGGGATAACAAGGTCGATATTGATGGTTTCGATATTCTGGATTTCGTATTCGTTCTTATCGGTTGAAATAAGACGGAAAAGCTCGTAGAGTTCAGCGCTCAGGAATGAGTTTGCACGGCTTTTTACCGTTCTTGCATCGGCGTGACCGCCTTCAGCAAAGAGGATGCAGGAATAAACATTATCGGAAATGTTGCATTTGATTCCCGTTTCGGTTTCAAAGCCGCTGACGCAGGAGGCTATTTCTTTTTCAGCTATCGAGCGAAGAATATGAGCCTCCATGTGGTTGAACATAACAACGTTACCCGTTGCAAATCTGGAGCAGATTGCTGCGGGGAAAGAGGAAGTGCCGTCTCTGAGGTCGCCGCTCTTTTCGAGAGCTTTGAGAATGGTTTTGCGCGGCACGTGAGACAGATTGAAGGTAGGTGAGCCTTCGTAAAGCATCTTGCCTGCATTTGTTGTGAAAATCATAATTGTCTTTGAGAAATCGACTTCCTGGGCTGTGTTTGTGTCGCGAAGGCGACCTGCATCAAGAATCTGCAGGAAGAGGTTGATTGCATTCATACCTGCTTTTTCGATTTCGTCAAAGAGAAGTACGCATTCGGGGTTTCTCTTGACAAAGCCGGTGAGTGAGCCTTCCTTTGCGCCTCTGTAGGATTCATTCGTGCCGCAAAGCTCCATCTGAGCGTCGGGACCCGAATATTCACTCATATCGAAACGCATATAGGGGATTTCAAGGAGCGATGCAGCCTGCTCTGCAAGGAAGGTTTTACCTACACCGGGAGGGCCTGCAAAGAGGAATGTGGCTCTGGGCTTTTTGCTTGTTTTATCAGTGAATCTTTGAAGCTCTGCCTGGAAATATCCCGATGCAAAAACATTGATAGCGTAATCCTGACCGAAGATGACCTCGCTGAGCTTTTTCTGAATCATCTTAACCTTTTTGGTCAGGGCATCAAGGTCCTCCTTGGGAAGTGCGTTGCCTGAAACACCCTTGCCGTCCTGAACGGGGATTTTTTCCGAGCCCGTTGCTGAACCGTTTACCGGCTCGGCAGGAGAAGGTGTTTCGGGGGATGCAGGAGATTCCTTGGGTTTGCCGAGCTCTCTCGCAATGGCATCTGCAGTAGAAATGGGGGAAGAACCTTCAGATGCTGATTCGGAACTTCCCTTTTTGAGCAGCTCAGTCATATCCCCGAGCATTTTTTCCATTGCCTCGGGGGAGAGCGCGTGCTTTTTGGAGTCGGCTTTCTGAATAATTGATTTGATTTCGTCGGTGGGGGATGAAATAATGCTCTTGATGAGGATATCCGCAGAGAGAATACCGGAATCATTCTGGGATGCCGCTCTTTCAGAGAAAACCATATTCTGCCTGAAAAGATAGTCATCCATTGTTGTGTCTTTGATAATACGGAGACTGTCCAGGTCTGCAACAAGATCATCGGGGATAATATAATTCTTGAGCAGTTTGAAAACGGAGTCAATCTCATTTTTATCGTATGAGCCGTATGCAGAGGGTGCAGGCTGTCCGTTTTCAGTGGAATGGTCATTGCAATATTTCAGGGCAACGGCAAAAATATGGTTAGCTGTAAGGGATTTATTGCCGTTTTCTTTCTGAAATAATTCTGCTCTGGTTAACAGAAAGTTAAGAAAGGAGCTTTTTACTATGTTTTTTTCCATTCGTTTCACCTCGGGCTGTTTTCTAAAGGAAAATCCTTATTTGAAAATTATAAACTATATGCAAGTATATTGTCAACAAATGACGGAGATATATTTTCGTTTTAAGCTGTGACAATTCACCCGTGTCCTTATACGGCACAGGAAAACTCTGAAAGAAGCTCAACGAAGGGGTTGTAGTGAGACACCTTGTGAAGCTGCTCGGAATAATAGGAGTTAAGAATAAGAGACGGCTCTTTCTTCATCTTTATGAAGATAAGGGCGGTGTTATAGGCATCTGCCTGCGCATCGTGAATATGCTCGTCATATTCAACGGCTGTTGCAAGCAAAGCGGTTGACAGAGATCCCGCCTGCGTTACGTTTATTTTTTTGCAAAAGACCGCCTGGCAGTCAATGGCACCTTTGAAAAGTGCTCTCACCGCAGGGGTGTAAACGCCTTTTTTCTTCGCTTCCTTACGAATCTGTATTTCATCGTTGTTGCTCCAAGTGACCATAGTTGCATCCTCGGGAATCCATTCAAGCAGCATCTCAATAGCTGTTTTGAAATTCGGAGCGCCCTTCAGAGTCTTTCCTCTGATGCCGGTCAGCTCGACGATATATCCGTCCAGCACGCCGAATTCGGGGGAAACGTAGGTTTTGAAGCTGTCCGTGATTTCGAGAGATTCGTCGATTACAACGGCTCCGATTTCGATGATTTCGTTAGGACAGTTAAAAAGGTTTCTTTTTGACTTGGGGACGTTACACATTTCCAGATCGAGAACTACATATTTGCTCATTTTTTGTTTGCCCTCCTGCAAAACAAATTATATTGGAATAAGTATATAATAAACCTTCCGGAGCAAAATCTGAATAACAGTAAGTGCCTGATAAACGCAGGTCTTTTTTACACTTTGTGCGGTGCTGCATAAAAAATCAAATACCACCCGGGTTTGAACTCGGGCGGTATAATATCAGCGCTTATTCTTCTTTTGTTTCAGTTTCTGCTTCTGCTTGTGAGGCTTTCCACTTTCTGTAGTCTTTGATATCGGAGTCCATGCCTGCCATTATCATTGTCAGCAGACCGATGTCATCAACAAAGCCCAATCCGGGCAAGGCATCCGGAATCAGGTCTATGGGAACAACAAGATATATTATTGCTCCCAGCACACAAAGGATCGTTCCCTTCGGAACTTTTGTATATTTCTTATCGATATAGTCGGTGATCAAATCGCAAAAGGTTGCAATATTCTCGGGATATTTTCCTAAAAAGGGAATCAGGCTCAGCTTTTCGAAAATAGTTTTGGCTTTGGCGATAATATCCTTTACTTTTTCCTTATCGTCAATGACCTTTCTGGCTTTTTCAAAGAATTTGTCAAAATGCTTTTTGAGCTTGCTTTTGCTTATGTCGTTATCGTCAAGCACTTCGTATACTTCTTCTTCATTCAGGTCGCCGTCCGAAACAGCGATTTCAAATACTTCCTGTGACATATGTATTCTCCTTATTAATTAATGTATATAATATTTATCTGTTATTCTGCGATTTTCAGGACGAAATTGCCGTCTGAATTGATTTTGAGCGAAAGTGTTTTTATATATTTCTCAAACAGCATATCTTCCTCTGCTTTTGAAACCTCTGCTCTGCATGAGTTAAGGACGGTAAGCAAAAGTGTTCTTGCGTTACCGAGGCTGAAACTACTGCTGAGTTTCTTTTCAAGCTCATGCTTGAAGACAAGATTGAAGAACCTGTCATCATCAGGGGTGATGAATTTATCAAGATAGCAATAAAAAACATCTTTGTTGCGCATAAGGTTTTTGAATTCATAGCCGCATTTTCCGCTTTCGACCATAACGAGATATCTGACGTCACTTTCAGCTTCGATAACTGACCAGAAATCCGAATCGCTCGAAACAAGAATAACGGAGTCGACACCTTCTTTGTATATTGCTTTTGAAACGCCCATAACGAGGCGGTGGTCAACAAGCGATTTATTTTCCACGATGCGTTCAACTGGGATTGTTTCAACCTCAACACCGTAGGTAAAGTGCTTGAGCATTGTCCAGGCCTTGGTGCTGTGCTCGCTGTCATAGTAAACAACGATTTTGTTGATTTTCTCGATTTCGTGATCCTTGAGGCTTTCAATTGCAGAGGCGAATTTGTAGGGGTCAGTGTTTTCACCGTCAATAAAGACCTGTATTTTTGATGCTCTGTTAATGAATTCGTTGATATTGTTTTTTACGTCATCACTCGCATCGCAGACCCTGTCATTATCAGTGAAGGTTTCATTGCCGTTTCTGTAAATGACAGAGAGAAGGTCGCGGTCTGTTGAGAGAATGTAACCGCATTCACTGGGGTTGCGCCAATAAAAGTATCTCTGGAAAGGATAGAGTCCCTGATATGTCTGGAATTTTTTGGATTCGGCCTCGATATTGGTGGGCATAATGAACATTGTTCTGATATGCTTGAACCTGACCCAGTCAGGGAAAAGTTTTTCAATTCGGTCAAGCCTTCTGATGATTTCGTTGTTGATTTTTTTGAGATATTCATTGATGTCGGGGTTTCCCGTGATAATGTAAATTGACATTCTGTTGAGGACCTTGAAATCATCCTTGAATAAATCCGTTTTATCCAGCGGAACGAAGGTTGTGTTCATATTTCTCAGGTTGCGGCTCACATCTTTAAAATTCAGAATGAGTTTTGAGCGTATGCTGTTGAGATGTCTTATTGCAACGGCGTCCTCGTTCTTTTCAAGAGATTCCTTTATCGTCAGATATTCTTCGGGGAATTCGAGGCGCTTCATAAGTGACTCATCGCTGATACCCAGCAAAAATCCGACTGTCAGCGCTATGCTTTTAGAATAGTTTCTGTAACCGCTTTTATCGGAATGGTCGGGTATTACAACCTCATCGCCGATAACCATATCTTTTAAATCGTCTAATCCAAGATTTCTTGCCATTTTGTTATTCTCCTTTTTAAAATAGTTTATAAACTGCAGAAATACCGCTGCCAAATTACTTTGAATATTTGACAACAGCATTATTGCATTTTTTATTCCGTGTTTTTGTGGTTTGTCGCCCGAAACGTTGTGTTCGGGTTTCTGATAAATTTTATTATAATTTTTTTTCGGTTTTTTTATTTACAATTTCTATACCTAAAGATTTGGCGTAGTTTTGATTTTTAGCTATTTTTTCTGACAGTCTGGCTGCCAGTATTCTTTGTCTGGGATTCATTTGTAATCCTCCTTACGTTGGCGTTTTGCTGTGTCGGGGCGGATTTACCGTCCGACACCAAGTTTTTTCTCAGTCGGCCGGAGGAAGAAGACCCGACCGAGAGTGTTGCCTGAAATCAGGCAACGAAAGCACCGTATTCGAGTACGGTGTCCAGGCTGCAGGTAACACGTTCAAGCTCTCTGTTAACCTTGCAGACTGTCAACTGAACGCGGTCACCCTTCATACCGTTACCGAAATAAAAAACTGTTTTACCGCTGATATCGTCTCGCACGTAGCAACCGTAATCGTTAAAACCTACTACCGTTCCTGTAATTGTGCTGTGTTTTTTGAAGCCTTCCATAATGTTCTCCTTCGTTATTCATTGACTATATAATATCGCATTTATATGAAAATCTGAACAGCACTTTGTGAAGGATAGCGTTATGCTTTTTTACACATATTGCAAATTACGGTGCAGGACAAATCGCATTGGGCGGAAAGGGAAAAGCATCCGGAGATTTCCGGATGCCGTAATTTTACTCGTTTTTAATTTCGTTATATTTATCAATGTTGATTTTGTCATCTGCAAGCATTTGCTCAACCCACAACTGCAGGGTTTCAACCGTGATTGAAATATGCTCAAGCTCTTTTTGAATGAAAACGAAATCTCTGATTTCATCATCCTCAATTATGCCGTCGGCAGTAATTTCAATGAACCTTTCCTGTCTTTTTTTCATCGAGTTGAGAGATGAAAGCATTTCAAGCACGATTTGTGTAAGGTCCTTTACCTTGACTTCGGGTACATATTTTTCGCCGATGGGGCATTCCTTTGAGCAATAATGATTGCACAGAGTAGGCTCGCCGTAGATTTCGGCAAGCAGCATTACTTCCTCAGGGGTGATTCTGAATTTGCCGTTTTCAATTCTTTCAAGACGCTCGGGTTGGATGGGGTTGTTCAAGAGCATTGCTCTGTCACAAACTTCGTCTCTTGTCATATCGTGTTCGTTACGGGTCTTTTTATAGATTGTTTCCGCCATAGTGCCTCTCCTCAATTAAATAATATAATTATTATAGCATACATTATTGTATAAATAAACCCCTGAAACAACAAAATTACCGTTTTTTTACAGTGCTGCCTGACACTGTGAAAGATAATTTCAAAAAACTTATTGACATTTTAGTTCCGATAATGCAAAATAAAACTGTCGGGAAGCACAATTTCTGACAATATTTACGAGAGGACGGAAATACCAATGGGCAAATTCGTAGTTAAAGAAACAGCAACAGGATTCAAATTCGATCTTAAAGCAGGCAACGGCGAGGTTATCGCAACTTCAGAGGTTTATACCACGAAGGCTGCTTGTCTCAACGGTGTTGAGAGCGTAAAAACAAACTGCGTCGGCGAGATTGAGGACCAGACAGTTGAAAATTTT
>JAZQKN010000059.1:0-8016 GCA_045542175.1 Acutalibacteraceae bacterium
ATCCGCTTCCCGACGTTAATTTGTATAAGGACGTTCAGACAAAGAATACATACGAACTTTTCAGAAAGCTCGGCTTGTCCGAAAAGGCAACACTTAAGATTGTTAATAAGGCATCGAGAGATAACGCAAGAACTCCCGTTCAGTGGAGTGCAGAAAAGAACGCAGGCTTCACAACAGCAGATGAACCCTGGTTCGGCGTTAACCCCAACTACACAGAAATCAACGTTGAACAGGCTGAGAAGGACGAAAACTCAATCCTCAACTATTACCGCAAGCTTCTCAAGTTCCGCAAGGAGCACGAGGTTTGCATCTACGGTGATTTCAAGCTTCATTATAAGAGCAGCAAAAAGCTCTTTGTTTATGAAAGAAATTATGAGGGCAAGAGAATGCTTGTTATCAACTCATTCACAGAAGAGCCCGTTAACTTCACAGCACCTGCAGGCTTTGACCTGAGCAAGGGCGAACTTGTTCTTTCAAACTATGATGTGGCTGATAACTCACTCAATGCTTTTGTAACAAGACCTTACGAAACAAGAGTTTATTACTTCGGCTAATAGCAAAAGGCACACCGCCAAAAACGGTGTGCCTTTTTAATATGTAATATTATTTTATTATCTTTTCGCCGTCAAATACGATAACGCCGTTGCCGTGACCTGTCTTTTTGCCGCTTAAAACACGCTGCTTGAAGGCTCTGCGAAGCGAAGTGTCTTCAGGCCATTTTTCGGGCTTTTTGTAACCGTATTTGCCGAAAACTCTCCACGCATCGTTGAATTTATCTTTTTCTTCGCTCTTGATGATTTCAAAATCGTCCATAAAGCGGAGGATATTTGACTTTGCGGGAAGAAATTCTCTGTGACCCTCATAAAGAAGCCAGGAGCCGCATTCGAAAATCATAAGACCGTCGTCGCGGCGGTAATCCTTGAAGAATTCATAAGCCTTTTTGAATGCATCAAGGCGGACATCATCTGTGAGAGGGATACCTGAGGAGGGGATATGGAAACCGATTGTTTTTTCGCCTCTTGTAAGTTTAACACCTGAAGAAAGCACCATATCGTCGTGGCCGAAATCGGAATATTCAAACTGATATCTGCCAAGAGCAAAGCGCTCAAGTGAATAGAATTCGGTGTACCAGAATGCAACGAAAATGCCGTTAACGCCTTTGCAGTCAACACATTCGTCGAATTTATAACGTAAATCCATAAGAGTATCCCAGAAAAGCTCTTCGCTGTAGCCCGCTTCACGGTATCTCTCGTGCATTATCTCGCCGCAGGAAATGAGAAATACTGCGTGCATTGTGTAGGGATGTGTGAAGCTTGCAACGGCAAGACGGTTAAGCATACCGAGGCAAGAGCCGATGTCGTGTGCTTTGGGATACATAAATTTTTTAACGACTTTTTCAAAATAGCCGTTATAGATTTTGTTTTTGTCAATCTTTTTTGCGGTTTTCACAAAGAGCCTGCAAGCGTCTTCGGGAAATCCCATTTTTTCAAGAACAAGGTCAAAATGCTCGTTGTATATTTTCAAAAGAGTCACCCTTTACATTATTTTACAATATAATATCACAATCAAAACCGAATGTACATAACAAAATTGAAAAAACATAAAAAATACCGCCGCAGATTAACTCTGCAGCGGTTAATTATTATTTTACTTTCTTTTCAAGATAACTTACAACGTCACCGACTGTGGTGAAATTTTTAAGAACCTTGTCGGGAATTTCAATATCGAATTCTTCTTCAATTTCGCAGATAATCTGAACAAGATCGAATGAATCAAGTCCGAGATCCATAAAAAATACGGTGTCTTCAGTAATTTCGAGTTCGTCATTGTGAGTGTAGTTTCTTACAAGCTTTTTGAGTCTTTCAATCATTTCTTTACCTCCGAATAGTTACGTTTAATCTTCTTTGTTGTTGTTTTGGGGAATTCTTCGTCTCTGTATTTGATAGTGGCAATTTTCTTAAATGCGGGCCACTCTCTGTTAAGCTGAACTATCTGGGGGTCAATGAGTTCTTTTGCGTTTTCGATTTCGGGGTCAGCATAAATTTCAGCGGCAATTTTGTCGTTTTCTTCGTAAACAACAACTTCTTTTACTTCCTTGATTTCAGCAAGAATTTTTGCTTCGAGCTCTTCGGGAGCAACGTTTTTGCCGTTTGAAAGAATGATAAGATTCTTGAGTCTGCCTGTAATATAAAGAAGATTGTCTTCGTCGATTGCACCGAGGTCGCCTGTTTTGAACCATTCGCCGTCAAATGCTGCTGCGGTAGCATCGGGGTCTTTGTAGTAACCCTTGAAAACAACTTCGCCCTTAATCTGTATTTCGCCGTCAACGATTCTGCCTTCAATACCGGGCTGAATTGAGCCTACGCTGGCGGGGCAGTAATGCTCGTTTCTTGTTGTTGCAACGATGGGGGAGCATTCTGTGATGCCGTAGCCGTTGATAACGTTGATGCCGAGGTCTTTAAAGCCTTTAACGTATCTTTCTTCGATTGCCGAGCCGCCCGAAATAATCATTTCAAGCTTGCCGCCGAAAGCTTCAAATACCTGAGCAAAGAGCTTTCTTCTCACGTCAATGCCAACCTTGAGAAGAGCGTTGCTCACTTTAATCATTGTTGTAACAAGCTTTTCTTTGCCGCTTGAACGGATTGTATCCCAGATTTTGTTGTAGATAACGCCAAGGAGCATAGGGACAACGGCGATGTGTCTGGGCTGAGCATATTTGATATCGGCAAGAACGTTTCGGAGACTTGTGTTAAGGAAAACGGGATAGCCTCTTATCATCTGACAGGCAACGCCCGCCATAAAGCCGAATGTGTGGTAAAGGGGAAGAACGCAAACCGTTCCTTCGGGAACGAAAAGGTTGCTTGAGCTGCTGATTGCATCCTTGATAAGGCTGTTGTGGCAGAGCATAACGCCTTTGGGCTCTGAGGTTGTGCCCGATGTGAAAACAATCGCACAGGTCTTCATAACGTCAACCTTGTAATCGATGTATTCGGTGTTACCGCCGTCAATGATTTTCTGACCTTCTGCATAGTAATCCGAGAAATCGTCCATATTGATTGCCTTAACGCCTTCGATTTCGGCAACCTCCGAATAAGTGTCGGAGTGAATGATTGCGGTTGAGTCACTTCTGTGAAGAAGATGCTCAACTTCGTCTACGTTAAGCTCTTTGTCAAGGGGAACAACAACGTTGCCGCCGTTAACGATTGCAAAGTAAGAAACAATCCACTCATAGCTGTTTTCGCCGATAAGAGCAACGTGGGTATCTTTGAGTCCGATTGAATAAAGATAAGTGCCGAGAGCTTCGATATCTTTTTTGAGCTGAGCAAAGGTGATAACAACTTCGCTTTTTCTTGTTTTGTACCAGAATGCTTTTTTGTCTGTAAACTCTTTTGCACAGAAATCCACAAGGTCTTTAAGGTCGGTGGGTTTTGCAACAGGATACAGAGGATATTTTTTAACTGACATAACAAAAATCTCCGTTTATTCTATAAATTGTATAAAAACTTTTTAAATACAATCGCAAAGATTATACTCTATGTAATTAAAATAGTCAACAATTTTTTTGTTACAATTATGTGAACAAGTATAAAATATAAAATATTGTTTCTTTTATTGTTGACATTATTTTTTGCTTGTAGTATACTTTGTTTGTAAATATCCGATTCGGAGGTAATATTATGAAACACATCAAAACAATCGAAACTCGCAACCTTTGCGAAAGCGCAAAGAACGGCGGCTGCGGTGAATGCCAGACTTCATGCCAGTCAGCATGCAAAACAAGCTGCGGTATCGCAAACCAGAAGTGCGAAAACACAAAGGCAAGCAAATAATTAAAAAATCAGAAACAAAGCGGGGATGTCACGCAGTATTGCACGGCATCCCTCTTTTTCTAATGTTTTGAAAGGAGGCACTTTGAATGGTACATCAGTATAAACTCGGCGGATATAATGTTGTTCTTGACATCTGCTCGGGTTCAATCCACGTTGTAGACGAAGTTGCCTATGACATCATCGCTGTATATCAGGAAAAAAGCAAAGAAGCGGTGATTGAAGAAATCAAAAATAAATATGCTCACAGGGAAGATATTTCCCTTGCGGATATAGAGGAATGCTACGCTCAGGTTGAGGAGCTTAAAAATGCAGGCACCCTTTTTGCTCCCGATACTTTTGAGTCAATGGCTGGCGAGCTTAAACGCAAAACAAGCGGTGTTATTAAAGCACTCTGCCTTCACGTTGCTCACACCTGCAATCTCAACTGCTCTTACTGTTTCGCAAGTCAGGGTAAATATCAGGGCGAAAGAGCCGTTATGAGCTTTGAAACGGGCAAGCGTGCGCTTGATTTCCTTATTGAAAATTCAGGCTCAAGAAGAAACCTCGAGGTGGATTTCTTCGGCGGTGAGCCTCTTATGAATTTTGACGTTGTAAAGCAGCTTGTTGCTTATGCAAGAGAGGTTGAAAAGGAGCATAACAAAAACTTCCGTTTCACTCTCACAACAAACGGTGTGCTCATTGATGATGACGTTATCGATTTTGCAAACCGCGAAATGAGTAACGTTGTTTTAAGTCTTGACGGCAGAAAGGAAATTCACGACCGTTTCCGCGTTGACTATGCGGGAAAGGGAAGCTGGGATACAATCGTGCCCAAATTTCAGAAGCTTGTTAAGGCAAGAGAGGGCAGAGAGTACTATATGAGAGGTACTTTCACCCACGCAAACCCCGACTTCCTCAACGATATAAAGCAGATGCTCGACCTCGGTTTTACGGAGCTTAGTATGGAGCCCGTAGTGTGTGCTTCGGGTGACCCCTCGGAGCTTAACGCAGAGGATATAGAAATTGTTAAAAAGCAGTATGAAGAACTTGCTGAGCTTATGGTTGAGCGTGACGCACAGGGCAAGCCCTTCACTTTCTATCACTATATGATTGACCTTAAAGGCGGTCCGTGTATTTATAAACGAATTTCAGGTTGCGGCTCGGGCACCGAATATATGGCGGTTACTCCCTGGGGCGACCTTTATCCCTGTCATCAGTTTGTAGGCGATGAAAAATTCCTTCTCGGCAATATCTGGGACGGAGTGAAGAATACCGAAATTCAGAATGAATTTGCAGATTGCAATGTTTATGCAAGACCCGACTGTGCCGATTGCTGGGCAAAGCTTTATTGCTCGGGCGGCTGTGCGGCAAACGCATACCACGCAACCGGCTCTGTAAGAGGAATCTACAAGAGCGGCTGTGAGCTTTTCAGAAAGCGTATGGAATGTGCAATAATGGTGGCAATTTCGAGAGAATTCAGCGGAGAATAATATGAACACACCGATTTGTGATTTTGTAAAAAACTACATAAATTCGCAAACCGAAAGAATGCATATGCCGGGTCATAAGGGATTGCCTTTGCTCGGCTGTGAGCCGTTTGATATAACAGAAATCGGCGGCGCAGACAGTCTTTACGAAGCTGACGGAATCATCGCCGAAAGCGAGTGTAATGCGTCGAGGCTTTTCGGCACGAAGGCAACGTTTTATTCGGCGGAAGGGTCATCGCTCTGTATAAGAGCAATGCTTTTTCTTGCTCTGCGCTATGCAAAGGAAAACGGCAGAAAGCCTTTGATTGCGGCGGGCAGAAACGCTCATAAAACTTTTGTGACGGCAGCGGCATTGCTTGATTTTGATATCGAGTGGCTTCCCGCAGAAAAGAATTCGGGTTATCTCTTGTGCAGTATTGATTTTGAGTCGGCTGAAAGATTGCTTGCCGAAAAATCTCCGTCTGCCCTTTATATTACAAGCCCTGATTATCTCGGCAACACTGCCGATTTGAAGAAAATCTCGGCTTTTTGCAAAAAATACGGTGCGTTGCTTATTGTTGATAACGCACACGGCGCTTATTTGAAATTCCTGCCCGAATCCCGTCATCCGATTGACTTGGGTGCGGATATTTGCTGCGATTCGGCACATAAAACCCTGCCTGTTTTAACCGGCGGTGCATATCTTCACGTTTCAAAATCCGCTCCCGATTTTTTTGCCGCTGAAGCAAGAAACGCCTTGTCGGTTTTCGGCTCAACAAGTCCGTCATATCTTATTATGCAGTCTCTTGATGCGGTAAATAAGTATATTGCCGACGGATATGAGCAGAAGCTTTCGGAGTTTATTCCGAAAGTGATTGAGCTTAAAGAAAAGCTTGCTTCAATCGGTTATTCGATTTGCGGAGACGAGGTGCTGAAAATCACCGTAATGCCCAAATCTTACGGCTATACGGGTAACGCACTTGCCGACGTGTTAAGGGAAAAGGGGATTGAATGTGAATTCAGTGACCCCGACTATACCGTGTTTATGCTTTCTGCCGAAAGAGGCGAAGAGGGTATAATCAGGCTCTTTGACGCACTTTCAAGCATTGAAAAGAAAACGGAAATTTCAGAGAAACCGCCCGTAAGCTTCATTCCCGAAAGGATGATGAGCGTGCGTGAAGCCGTGCTTTCACCGTCGGAAAAAGTGCATTCAGATGAAAGTGAGGGCAGAGTGCTTGCAGCTCTTAACGTCGGTTGTCCTCCCGCCGTGCCGATTGCGGTATGCGGAGAGAAAATCAATGCACAGGCGGTTGCAACGTTCAGATATTACGGTATAAATTCCTGTGACGTAATTAAATAAAAATGAAACCGCTGATATCCGAAACTGAATTCGGATATCGGCGGTGTTTTTTTGCAATAAAGCAAACAATTTGTCTGAAAATGTGCAAAATATTCACAAATCTCACCCAAAACGTTTGTAAAATCACACAAAAATTAAAGAAATCAGCAAAAATACCTTGAATTATAATAAAAGATAGGTTATTATAGTGACATAACGGAACAAATTGAGGAGAAAATGTGATGTACACTCTTGCGGAAGAAGTGTTTTCGGATAACGGCGTAACGCATATTCTTTTCGGTATACAGTGGTGCGGCAATAAAGTGTGTTTTACCGAAAACAGAAAAGAAGCGGAAAACCTCATCAGCCTTCTTGTTGAAAACAGGGTTGAAGAAAACCATATTGCGGAAATAATTGAAGACTTATACTATACCTGAGAATTTAAAAACCTCCCGAAGCATATACTTTATCAGTATAATCGGGAGGTATGTTATGAATTGCTGTATAACTGAACTTCGTTGCAAAGAAGTGATAAACAAAGCAAACGGCTGTCGGCTCGGTTTTGTGAGCGATATCGAGGTTGACGCTTCGTGCGGCAGAGTGACTGCGATAATCATTTACGGCAGGCCGAAATATTTCGGAGTATTCGGCAAACGAGAACGAATTCGTATCTGCTGGGAGGATATTGACGTTATCGGCAGCGATACAATCCTTGTGTGCAAAACGAATATTGATAAATCTTCACCCAGAAACAGAAAAGGAAATTAATATTGACACGGGCTGATTCACGGAGATGAAGAATCCGTTTTCTTCCGATACATGGCGTATTCAAATACGTCGTATCGGAAAAAACGGATAAAAAGAAACATAAAAACAAAAGCTTTGAATATCTTATAAATCAAAAGCGACTTGCAAAGGTCAGAATCCTATGCAAGCCGCTTTATTATTTAATTTAGTTTCTTTTGGTCTTCGCTTCGTGAAGCAGTCCGTTATCTTATACCGTAATTTTCGATGATGTAATCCATATCCTTATCGCCTCTGCCTGAAAGGTTGATGAGGATTGAGCCGTGGTCCATAGTCTTTGCAAGTTTCATACCGTAAGCAACTGCGTGTGAGCTTTCGATTGCGGGGATAATGCCTTCAAGACGTGAAAGCTTATAGAATGCATCGATTGTTTCTTCGTCGTCGATTACGTCGTATTTAACTCTGCCGATTTCCTGAAGGAAAGCGTGCTCCGGGCCTGATGAGGGGTAGTCGAGACCGCTTGCACCCGAGTAAACGGGAGCGGGGTCGCCGTTTTCGTCTTTGAGCATAATGCTGTTGAAGCCGTGCATAATACCCTCTGTGCCGTATTTGAGGCTTGCTGCGTGGTCGCCGAGCTTGGGACCTCTGCCGAGAGGCT
>JAZQKN010000060.1:0-7655 GCA_045542175.1 Acutalibacteraceae bacterium
CCGAGCGACGAAGGCAGACCGAGTACAACGCTGCCCGCAAGAACACCGAAGCAAGTCTTTTTTCTGTTCCAGCCCGTCTTGTCAACGATAATGGAAACTACGGTTTCCATAAGTGAAATTGACGACGTAACAGCCGCAAAAAGAACAAGCATAAAGAATGTCGCACCGATAAAAGTGCCGCCGGGCATACTGTCAAACACTTTGGGAAGAGTTATAAACATAAGACCGGGGCCCTTGCCGAGAGCCGTTTCGTCTCCGCCCGAGAAAGCGAAAACCGCGGGAATAATCATAAGACCTGCAAGGAAAGCAATGCCTGTATCGAAAATTTCATCCGCATTAAATATTTCACTTTCAAAGCTTTTTGAAAGAATTGATGCTGTCGCTGAGTCAGGCAGAAATATTCCTCTGGAGTGTTACGAATTTTTATCGTCAAAAACGCAGGAAGAACAAGAACAGATTTACCGTATTTTGATTGAAATGGATAAATATAAGGAAAGCTAATAATTACGAGCAGACTGACGGTCTGCTCTTGTTATTTATACACACATAAATATTCCCCACAGTGTTCCTGAAATCAGATGTGTAAAATTGATTCGCTTTCTTTTGAAAATAGTTGTCGGCTTTCGTATTCTGTGATACAATGTGAAAAAGGAGTGATGTAAATGAAGGAGAATGTAAAAACCAAGCTCCCGACCAACAGCCCATTGATAAAAATCCCATTTGGCGGATTAACATCAAATATGTTAAGAACAATTGCTATTGCACTTATGTTGAGCGATCACATATGGGCAACTGCAATGAGCTTTGGCAACTGGATGACCTACATAGGCAGAATGGCATTCCCTATCTTTGCTTTTCAGATTGCAGAGGGCTTCGTTCATACATCCAACTTCAAAAAATATGCTTTGAGACTTTTAGGCTTTGCTGTAATTACAGAAATTCCTTTTAATTTATTTTACAGCAGCCGCTGGTTTAACCCATATCATCAGAATGTACTGTTCACACTTCTGTTAGGTTTGCTTGCAATATCAGTTATAGACAAAGTCAGAAAGAATTTTACGGTTAAAACTGTCGCCTTATCCTTGCTGTGGCTTCTGTTGATTTGCGTTGCCTCGGTTATCGGCTTTGTTGATTACGGATTTTTGGGAATGATTACGGTAGTAATGTTCTACCTTTTAAGGGATTTTCCGTTTGCGTGGCTTGCCCAGCTTGTGGCAATGGTGCTGATTAATATTGTATTCTTTGAAGGTCAGGTTTTCCCGATTGAAGTTTTCGGCAAAATCTTTGAAATACCGGCTCAGGGCTTTGCCGTTTTTGCATTGATACCCATTTGGCTTTACGGCGGCAGAAAAGGTCGCTCGAACAAAATAATGCAGTACGGTTTCTATGCTTTTTACCCCGTGCATATGTTGGTGCTTTACCTGATAAAATACTTTGCATAAATATTTTCTGCATTTAGCAGACGAATGATCTATTATAGAAGGACTGTAATCCTGCCTTTTGGCAAGAGGTGTTCGTTTTAATTATTCATAATCTTCAACAAAATATGCGTTGGTGTTCGCCTTTTTTCCTGATGGTCCTATCACTTCAATTCGGAAGTATGTATCCTCATTCTCCAGTTGAAAATCTGCTTGAGTTACGTATTCACCCTCAGGGGCGTGCAATGCTTTTGAACGTCTGCCTGCAGTTGAAAGTGCTATGCGTTGCGCCTGTGAACATTCAATGTGAACCTTGCCGTTTTCCAAAGTAAGCTCGAAAATTTTAGGTTCACGGGTACAATAAAACGACCCGCTCTGCATAGCGGAGATAACAGATTCGTAGCTGAGCGAATCACAGAGAAAAACTGTTTTACCCCCAAAACTGTCGCAACGCACATCGCCAAAAGGAAATTCATTATGATTATCGTCTGCCATAGTACAAAACAGTCGTTTTCCGCTACGGAGCATTTCATCATAAACATGCTCCTGTCCGTCATCACCGCCCTCAATAAAAACAGAGTTGTTATATATTTCAACAATACTGCAGCCTTCAAGGTCACGGTAATCGTCGAGGCATTGCATTGACCAGTAGGGGTGGTTATAGGCAACGATGAACCCCAAATCCCTGAGCTTATGTATGTATTCGTTTACCGCCTTCATATCTCTGTAATCGGGTGTTGCAGGCAGTGTAACCTCTTTGTCACCATTGATATTGAATGCGTTAAGATGATAGCATCTGCGAAACTGACTGCTGCTTACAATATTGTCGCTGATATCCGCCTCAAAGGAGTTTATAGCAATAAAATCATCCGTGCAGAAATCGCTGTGATCAAAATAATTATCGTGGTCTGAAAATGCAACAATACTGTATCCCTGCGCTTTATATGCGTCACGGATTTCTTCGGGGGATTTTCTTCCGTCAGAGAGTGTGGTGTGGCAATGCAGGTTTGCAACGTATTGGTTTTTATCTTTAGAAATTAATGTGTGCTTCATACGATTCTCCTTTGATAAATATAATATTTACATAAAAAGACTGCAACCAAACCTTTCGGTAAGATTGCAGTTCTTTTTGCTTTTTTACCGTGCCGTTTCAGTCTGTATCCCTTAATTGTTATCACTGTTCTTTGTTTTTTATCCAATCCAAAGAAAATTTAGTAAACCAGATATTCTGACACTCTAAATCAGGTTCAAACAACACTCCTATATTGCCGTCAGGAAGCTGCGTTATAGAACTGTATACGAAAGAGTCTTCTTTCAGCACACGGCTGTAGGGGAAGGTTTCTCCATCGTCCTCCGAAAGTCTTACCGTTCCGCACTGTCTTGCTTTTTTGTCTGCAGCATTCAGGAAAACCACATACGGCTTTTCGGCATTTTCGATTTTAATAACCGAGCTCTGGCATATAGGCTGAGGGAGATTTTCATCGTGAGTGAAATTTTCCCAGCTTTCCCCGCCGTTTTTACTGTATGCAACCGCAACACAGCGTTTGGGGTCGTGATTTCTCATAAAGTATTTCAGTGTACCGTCTTCCTGCTCGATAACCTGCGATTCCGTGAGCATATTTTGTTCAATAATAAAGTGATGATTTGCCTTGAAGCCGTGAATTTTCCTTGTGTTGTTCGGTGTTTCTCCCATTGACCAGGTTTTGCCGTTATCGTCGCTGTATATTACACAACAGGATAAACCTAAGGGAAATTTTCTTACACCGTAATAAATGGGAACAATAATTCTGCCGCTGTATTTTCCGTGTTTGATAACGATTCCGCATCCGGGTCCGGGACCAATAAAGCTCATATATTTCTTTTTTATCTGAGAATTGAGGGAAACGGGCTTTGACCAGGTTAAACCGTCGTCATCGCTGTAGCACATCATAAGCGTTGAAGTATGAGCTTCTTTGAACTTACCGCCCGTATATATGCTTCCGAAATCTGTTTTTCCATCGCTGACTTTACCGTCTTCAGATACAGCATATACGGTCTTTTTACCGCTTTTTGTATAGAGCACACCGTTTTTCAAAATGTAATTTCTGAGTCCACGGCTGATGATTTTGTTGCCTTCGGCATCTTCGCCTACGCAGGAATTGCAGTTAAGTATGCCCACACCTGCAGGAGTGTGACAGTAGTGCATAAAAATTCGTCCGGTATCGCTTGAATATGTAAGAATCGGGTCAATGGCTGCAGAAGAGAGATTTTTTTCTTTGCCGTATTCTTCAACAACAGTCTGGTAATCTTCCCAGGTTTCACCTGAATCCATACTTCTTCTGACGACCTTGTCAATTCTGTTGGGATTATCGGCACCGGTAAAAAATCTGGCATCTGCGCAGGCTACAACCACACCGTTTTTTGTTGTAATCATCGAGGGTATTCTGTAATAATCCGAAGGTCCGCCTGTACCCGGACCGAAAACAGTTTTAAATTCCACTACTTTTCATCCTTTTCGATAAAAGTTTATTATTCACACTTTTTTATTGCACTGCCGACCGCTCTGAGAAGTGAATCTTCGTGAGTTGAAGGCAGGTCACAGTTATAATGCCATATCATAACTCCGCCGAAACCGTTATTGATTGCATACTCTGTTTTTGCTTCTATAACTTCGGGAGTGTTGAACCAGAAATCTTTGTTTGTGTTATCACAATGATACCAGCCGTTTTCGTCAATCCCTTCGTAACAGCCGTTATATCCGTACCAATAGGCTGACATATCTGTGGGTCGTGAATAGAATGGAAGTCCGATATTGACCTTTTCAAAAATCATGCCCTGAAATCCGAGTCTCTGAACAGCTGCTACCGTGTCCTCATAAGTGGCGTGTCTGCCTTCACCGTCTACCATGTCGTAAATCATAAGCTCAAAAGTATCAATAGCGTTGAGAGCTTCACGGGTAAAATAAATGTTCCAGTAGTTGCCTGCTACTCCGAGAGTGTAGTCACCGAGCTTCTTATCAAGAGAAACAAGGAAGTCGTTATAATACTTCCACGCATTGTCTGAAAGCGGATATTCATAGTCAAAATGAACTCCGTCAAAATCATATTTGTCAAGCACGGCAATGATATTGTCTTCAAGAACACCGCTTGTGAAAGCCTTGTTGTGTTCATCGCTTTGTGCTTCCATCTGTTCTTCCCATACATCCGAATCGGTTACACCCCACGGTCCGAGAAAATTGAGAGTGATGCTGATATCTCTGTCGCCGATTGCCTTGCGGATATTGGCAAGTGCGGTTTCAAGAACGGGCTCATTGCAGATAACCTCACCCTTATTGTTAAATGATGCACATTCAAAAAGAATGACATCGGTTACAATATCAAAGTCTTCGGGATAAAGACTGTCTTCGGACTGAACATATTCGCCTCTGATATATGTTGTAACCTTAAAATCGTCAACCTTTTCAATGAAAGGAAGTGAGGTTATGCCAAAAAAATTTGCAACAACAAGTGCAATTGATGTTAAAAAAGAAACTGTTTGCTTAATAAGAATTGCCATATCGCTTATTCCTTTCCTGATTATTCTGCCGAAATTGCCGCATATCTCGCTTCAATTTCTTCATAATGAGTATAGTTTTCAGCCTGTTCGATAAGATTTTTCGCATCGGTATAAGGCTTTATGATTCTTGCATAGACAGAGGCTTTTTTAAGATAGTCGTTCAATTCACGCTTGATTTTTATGCTTTCGATGAAGCTGTGGGATTCTCTGTTGATAATCTCTTCCTTAACTGCTTCGTCGGGAGCCGCTATGTTATCAATACCGTATTTTCTGATGAGAGACGCAGACTCTTTCTTGACCCGTGCATTTTTGATTGCATCGGAACGGATTTCTTTTTCGGATTGGGTTGACTTCGGAAGACTTCTTGCAAATCTCATTTCTTCGCGAGCATTTTCATAGAAATAAAGATTTCCGTTTGCGTAGTCGGCTCTTGCCTGCGTTAATCTTGCGATACCTGCTTCCCCCGAGAATTTGTTGAGATCCTGCATAATAATAGAGGCTCTCTCTATGGCAAGGTTGGTTTCTTTTATTGCCTTCTTTTCTGCTTTTGATGCGGTTTTATCTGCCTTGACTTTTTCTTTGCCGAAAATATCATTTGCCTCACGGATAATCTCCATAGCCTCTTCAAGCTCGCTGTCTTCAAGAACGCCGAGAGAATAGTTTTCAAACATGGCTCGGATTTTAAGCACATCAACATATGCTTTGTGCTTGTTTTCGGTAAGGTCATAGAAGCAGAACGGAATAAGATTGAGGAAAGCGCCAACTGCGGAGCATATAATAAGCACCTCAAAAAGATTATTGCGGATTGTGTCATCATAAAGCACGCTGTAATCCTCGAGCAGACCCATTTTTTCATAGATTGCTGGATATACCATGCCCGTAAAGAAGCCGATAACCGTTCCTATCATGCCGAGAGGTCCGAAAAGTCCGTCAACTCTGACACCCGTTTTCCACTGGTGGTAGTCCCTCATATCCGCACTTATCTGGTGCTGAACTATATTCCAAAACGTGCTTATAAACGTGTTAAAATACCAGAGAACGCAAATCAGTATGAGATTGCGGTATGTAAAATAAAGAATAATGAGAACAACTATGTTGATTGTGTTTGATGTTATAAGAAGATTTCTTTTGCCCATCACCTTGATTGCAAGCGGTGCAAGAAGCATCGACCACAGTGCCGCATTGCCGATAACGGTGTTTGCAAGACCAAGATAGGAATCGTATTGTCCGTTGTGTGCATAAACAAACGACCAGTTAAGAATAATGCCGTAGCCTGATTCAAGGAAAACAACCCATGCTGCCGAATGAATAATCCAGTAATACTTATTCTTTGCTACCTCACGGATAGCATCAAGCATTCTGACGGGTTCGAGCTTCTTTTTGGGGAGAATGAGTCTTTCTTTTACCTTGCGGAAGAAAATTGTGGTGATAATAAAACCTATTATTGTGAAAACAGGAAAAATAACACGGTAGGTCCATATATTGTCAAGACCCCATGTCCAGCCTGCAATCATCGGAATGAACAAATTTGAAATCGTCGGTGCAAGGGAATAGATAACCTGTGAAATGCTCATTACATTGGCTCTTTCCTGAGCATTGGGCGATATTATCTGCTGAAAATAGGTGTAGCTTTCATTGTAGAAGCAAAGGAACTGACTGAGCAGAAAATACATCAGCCAGACAACAACCGCTTTTGTTGTATAGTTGAAATATTCATACGGAAGCCATACAAATATCATTGATATAAGAACAATGGGAAGACCTGTTCTTTTTATAAAAGGTAAAAATTTTCCGCCGGGAATATGATGGTTATCATAATACCAGCTTCTGAAAATACCGATAGGAATACCGATTAGATTTGCAACGGTAAGCATTATCTGCAAATCCATGGGACGGAGTCCGATGCTTGCACCGACAAGGAAATTACCTGCACTCAGACCGATTTGACCTGCAAGAAGCATTGCCCAGTTTACGCCAAAACCTGCACCGCTGATTGCAACAACTTCTTTATAAGGAATATAATTGCCCTTGGCAGGTACATTCCAATATTCTTTAACAGTACGGATTGCGTCCTTCGCTTTAGCAAAAATGCCTGTTTTAACTTCGCTTTCCATATAACGAAAACCTCCGTATAAATATAATAAATTAAGTATATCATAACTCTTTTTTTGTTACAAGCCCAAAAAGCAGGCATAATCTAAATGATTTGTTCATAACACGCTCGTCAGCCTGCACTTTGGAAAAGAAGAATAGTTGTTCGAATGTTGATTTATTTTCTTTAAAATGATATAATCATAAAAAATTAGATTCGGAGAGTGAAAATATGACTTTAATCAATAAAGTCAAAGATGGTTTTTCTTATGTAAAGACTTACTGGAAAACGCCACCATTAGGCAATTATATGAGTGTTAAAGAGATTGCATCTCTTGCCGGCGGCGGTATGGGTATCCGATTCATTACCCAGTGTGTCTCATCGGTGCTTTTATCTGCCACTAACGTTTTCGTGGGCAATACCATCGGTATCGAACCGATGAAACTATATTACATATATCTTATTGCGGTTATTATCAGCTTCCCTCTTACAATGGTAAGAGCTTACATCGTTGATAACACAAGAAACAAAAAAGGAAAATACAGACCATATCTGATTTCAATGGGTATTCCGACCGTACTTTTATCAATCGGTTATTTCTGGATGCCTTA
>JAZQKN010000061.1:0-11096 GCA_045542175.1 Acutalibacteraceae bacterium
GGTTAACGATTGCACCGATTTTTTTATACATAACAAGCTCGTCGGCAACGCTCTTGATTGTTGAAATAACCTGCGTGCCCTTTTTGCTTGCATCGGTGATAAGCAAAAGATGAGTAACCTTTTCCATAACGCGGCGGTTGATTTGCTCAATGCCCGCTTCGCCGTCAATAACAACGTAATCGAATTCACTTGAAAGTATGCTGATTACCTCTTTGAGATAGCTGTTTATTTTACAGTAGCAGCCCGCACTTTCGGGTCTGCCGACAGCGATGAAAGCAAAGCCGTCTGTTTCAACAAGCGCATCGAAGATTTTATATCTTGCATCACCGAGAAGCTCGATTGCCGCTTTTGTGTTACCGTCTTCAACGGTTGAAACAATTTCTTTGCGTATATCGTCGATGGTTGTTTTAACCTCTATGCCGAGAGCGGTTGAAAGTCCGACTGCGGGGTCAGCGTCAATCGCAAGGATTTTTTTATCGGGATACGTTTCAACAAGAAGTTTGACAATAGCTGCGGAAACGGATGTTTTACCGACACCGCCTTTGCCCGAAAGAGCTATAATTGTTGCTTTGCTGTCCATTTATATACTCCTTTATAACTTTTTATATAAAATTAATTATAACAAATAAATACGCAAGTTTCAATAAAAAAACTGCATCTGCCAAAGCAGATGCAGTAAAAATTAATCGTTATTGTGTTTTTTCGGTGAATCTTCACCGTCTGAATCTCTGAATTTATCTTTTATTCTGTCTCTGAGTCTTTCTTTCGGCTCATCATCATCGTCGTCTTTGGATTTGAATCTGTCTCTGAAACGCTCCTTGGGTTCATCTTCACCGTCATCGTCTTTATCTCTGAATCTGTCCATAAATTTTTCTTTACGCTCTTCTTCAGCTTCTTTTTCGGCTTCTTTTTCTGCCGCAACAACCTTCATCCACGCAACGGTATCAGTCAAAGACTGTTCAAGAGTCATCGGCTCATAGCCGAGCTCTCTGCGTGCCTTTTCACAGGAGAAATTGCAGTTTTCACAAAGCTTTCTGACAGCGTATTCATTGAGCATCGGAGGTACGTTAAGAGCCTCAAAAGCCTTTTCAAGAGCGGGAAGAAGTTTTATGATAAATTCCTTGCTTAAAGCGAGCTTGGGAGGTTTTTCACCGCAGACTTTTGAAAGGGTTTTGATAAACTCCTTAAGTGTATGTGCATATCCGCTCAGAATATAGCATTCGCCGTTTCTGCCCTTTTCAGCGGCAGCAATCATTCCTTTTGCAACGTCACGCACGTCAACAAAATTATATCCGCCGAAGCTGAATGTTACGGGGAATGCGCCGTTTACGAAAAGGTTAAGCATTGTGCTTACGCTTGAGTTATTGTTGATATCGTAAGGTCCTATGCAGCAGCTCGGATGAACAACGCAGATTTTAAGGTTTTCGTCCGCACTGTCAATCGCATACTGGCTTGAAAGTGCCTTGGTTTTTGCGTATGTACCTTCAACCGCACCGGGCATAAATTTTGAAATCTCGGTGATTTCCTCCATATCATCGCTTGTGGGAATTGCGTCAACCGATGAAACGTAAATAAGAGTTTTAACGCCGCATTTTTTACACGCTTCAACAACGTTTCTTGTGCCTTCGTAGTTTACGTTCCAGACCAATTCGTCTTTGGTGCCTGTTATATCAACAACTCCTGCAACGTGATAAACAATTTCCGCACCGTCAAATGCTCTTACAAGCGAATCGTAATTGGTTACGTCACCAAACACCTTTTCGCATTTAATTGAGTCAAACATATCGCTGTCCTTACGGATAAGAATACGCATATTTTCCCCTCTTGCATTGAGCTCTCTGAGCAGAGCATAACCCACGTAACCGCTTCCGCCTGTTACAACGCTTAATCTGTCTGACATAAATTTACCCTCTTTTTTCATTTAATAAAAATATTTTACCATAAGTTCCCTGATAAAGCAAGATTAATAATGCACAAACCATTGTGCATTTATCTTATTTTGTTGCAAAGTATAAATTTATATATTGTGTATCGGATAAAATATATACAAATACTGTTTTTGAAATTTTATATTTTCATTAAATTACACATTGATTTTCAAACAAAAATGTGATTAAATTATTTTGTTATTTTTACTCTGACAAAGGAGTGGTTTTATGGTCAGAATCGGTATAGTAGGTTACGGAAATCTCGGCAAAGGCGTTGAATGCGCAATCAGACAAAACAGCGACCTTGAGCTTTACGGCGTTTTCACAAGAAGAAATCCTGCGGATTTAAAAACACTCACAGGCGCAAACGTTTACGCTCTTGATGATATACTTAACCACAAGGATAAAATCGACGTGCTTGTTATCTGCGGCGGCAGTGCAACCGATTTACCCGTACAGACCCCTGCCCTTGCAGAGAATTTCAACGTTATTGACAGCTTTGACACTCACGCAAAAATTCCCGAGCATTTCGCAAAGGTTGACAAAGTTGCAAAGGCTTCAGGCAAAATTGCGGTTATTTCTGTCGGCTGGGACCCCGGAATGTTTTCGCTCAACCGCCTTTATGCAGGCGCAATTCTTCCCGAAGGTGCAGACTACACTTTCTGGGGCAAGGGCGTAAGCCAGGGTCATTCCGACGCTATCAGAAGAATTGACGGCGTTGTTGACGCAAGACAGTATACAATCCCCGTTGACTCTGCACTTGAAGCGGTAAGAAGCGGCTCAAATCCCGCTCTCACAACAAGAGAAAAGCACGAAAGAGAATGCTTCGTTGTTACGGCAGAGGGTGCCGACAAGGCAAGAATTGAGCAGGAAATCGTTAATATGCCAAACTACTTTGCTGATTACAACACAACCGTTCATTTCATCAGCAAGGAAGAGCTTGACAGAGACCACAGTGGCATTCCTCACGGCGGTTTTGTCATCCGCTGCGGAAAAACGGGTCTTAACAGCGAGAATACTCATATTATCGAATACAGCCTCAAGCTTGACTCAAACCCCGAATTCACTTCATCAGTGCTTGTTGCTTATGCAAGAGCCGCTGCAAGAATGAACAAGGAAGGAATGAGCGGCTGCAAAACCGCATTTGACGTTCCGCCCTCATATCTTTCAGCAAAAACACATGCAGAAATCATCAAAGAACTTTTATAATATTTCAGTGCCCGCTTCAAAGCGGGCATTTTTTATTGAAATATAAATGCAGATATGGTAACATAATATAAACCCTTTTCAGGAGGACGTTATGAATTTCAATTTACACGAAAAAGCCAAAGAAAATATAATTGTTGTTGCTCACAGAGGTGCGTGCGGCGGAAACATTCCCTGCAACACCCTTGCTTCATACGAAATCGCGTTGAAACAGGGTGCCGATATGATTGAGGTTGATATCAACCGCACACGCGATGACAAGCTTGTTGTTTTTCATCCGGGAATGGAAAAAGCCCATTTCAACAAATTCACGTCAATCCCGATGCTTTCTTCAAAAAGCGTTGAGAAGCTTCGCTACGTCAATTCCGACAACACTCCGACTCAGTTCGGCGTTGCTTCTTTTGACGATTTTCTTGAGCAGTTTAAGGGCAGATGCTACATAAACATCGATAAATTCTGGAGTAATCCAGAAAAAATTTACCGTGACATCAAACGCCACGGTATGCAGGATCAGGTTGTTGTCAAAAGCAAGCTTTCAAAAAACGTTCTTCCCATTCTTGAAGAAGTTGCTCCCGACATTTCTTTTATGCCCATCGTTTCTGAAGACCACCCGCAACACGAAGAGCTTTTGAAAAGAAACATAAATTATATGGGAGTTGAGGTGCTTTTCAAAAAAGACGATTCCCCTCTTGCAAGCGAAGAATTCATTGAAAAAATGCACCGCGACAATATCCTTGTCTGGGTCAACTCGATTATCTATAACTATAAAGAACAGCTTTCGGGCGGTCACAGTGACGATTCCGCCCTCACCGTTTCGGAAGAATACGGCTGGGGCTGGCTTGCTGACAGATTTGATATCATCCAGACTGACTGGACAATGATGCTTATTGATTATCTGAAAAAATCGGGTAAGTATTTTAAAGGAGATAAATAATGGTAATTTTAAAGATTATTTCAGCCGTTCTTGCTTTCATTATATCACTTCTTCCGTTTGGTGAAGGTTTTGCTCCCGAGCAAAAATGTGACCCGAAATTCAACGGAACGTTTTTACAGTCCTGGCTTAGCAGCACTTGGGACGATGAGCGCTGGCAAACGGAAATTGAGCATATGAAAGATGCGGGCATTGAATACCTGATAATTCAGGACGTTGCAAACAAAGCTGCCGACGATTCGTGGGCGGTATACTATGACAGCGGACTTGACGTTTTCGAAAGCGCAACGGTTTATCCCGACGTTATTGACGCCGCTCTCAGAAACTGCAAGGGCACGGGGATAAAGGTTTTTATCGGTCTTGCAATGTTTGACGATTTCTGGGTTGAAGGTGCAATAACGGGTCAATACAGTGAAATCTGCTCCGTTGCGGCTGATATGGTAAAAGAAATTCACAAAAACTATGCGGCAGAATATCCCGACAGTTTTTACGGCTGGTATTTCACACCCGAGCTCAACAACGTGCTCACCTGTCAGATAAACATTAACGGTATGGCAAGCGGCATTAACCGTATAATCGATTCAATTAACGAAACCGATGAATCAAAACCCCTGCTTTTAAGTCCGTTTTTTGCAGAGTATCTTGCAAACGGACCCATACTGACACTTGCAAATCTTGTGAGAATATTAAACTCCGTAAACTTCCGTGACGGCGATATTTTTGCTCCTCAGGATGCGGTAGGCGCTCTCTGGACGTCGGAAGAAAATCTTGAAAAAACCTGGAAAATGTATGCCGCCGCAGTTGAAGCGGCAGATGCCGATTTAAAACTTTGGGCAAACTGCGAAAACTTCAACATTGCCATTGCAGATTCTCCTCTCGGCGGTATTCTTTCAAGACCCGCAACCGAAAACACACAATACGTTACCGCAACCCTTGACAGATTCGTGTGGCAGATGGAAATCGCATCGCGCTACGCAGAAAACATTATCACCTTTTCATATAATCACTATTTCAGCCCCGAAGCAGTTAACCCGATTTATGTTGAAACCTACCTCGATTACGTTGAAAACGGCTTTAAGCTTGAATCCGAAGCTCCGTCTGAAATAAAGAATTTTACAAAAAACACCGATGACACGGGCGTAACTTTAAGCTGGGATAATTCAACCGATAACTTTGGTATTGCTTATTACAGAATCGAGAAAAACGGAGAATTTCTGACAAGAATCGAGCATTGCTTTGGTGAAACTGAAAACGTTTTTGTTGATTATCAGGGCACTGCAGATGACGTTTATACAATAGTTGCATACGATGCCGCGGGTAACGTTTCGCCCGAAGCAACAATATAAATTAAAGCTCGGAGCAAAATGCTCCGAGCTTTTGTTTTACCATCTGTTTTCTACGTATTCGCAGAAAGTATACAAATCTTTAATTTCAAGCTTTGTGCCGTCATCAAGGGTTACGTCGCCGTTCCATATACCGAAAATCTGGTGACAGTTCATTCTGCCGACTTTAAAATCGACGTCGCAATGGTTATCGAGAGTGGGCATCATCGTCATATTGAATCTGCCGTCCTCTGAAACAAATTTCCAAGGTTCCATAAATCTGTCCTTCGGAAATTTTTCAACGTCAACCGCTCCGAATTTATGAACCTTGCCGTCAATCATAAGGCAGGTTTCGGTGGCGTGGCTTTCGTTACCGATTGCCCAGGTGATTTCAAAGCCGAAAAGATGCTTTTCGCCCTTTTCATCGGTGATATACTGTGCACCGTTGCCCCAATACCATACCATCTTGTGAACGGTGTTTACTCTGCCCCAGTCCATAGCACAGAAAGTGTTTTCCTTGGAAAACTCATAGACGAAATCGCCTATTCTGAAGGTGCCTTCGCAAGGCATACAGAACTGCTTGGTGGTCATAAAATACCTTGTTTTATCCTCATCGAAAGGAAAAACGGTTGTGATATTTTCAAGACCGGGCATAATATCCATACTGATATTACATTCAACCAGCTTACCCTTATGCATCTTCTTAAACCAGAGTGTTCTCTCGGTTTCCTTTGTATTGAAATCAAACTCTGCACCGCCGATTTTATCCTTGAAACGGTTGGGCACGTCACCCTTTGCGGGCGGAACGTGTTTATTTGCGCCGAGGAAATACTGCATCGCATCAACAAGCACTTCGCCTGTTTTAAGGTCAACAAACTTTGCGGAAACGTAACCGCCGACGTTAATATTGGCAAAGCTTACAAGAATCTGAATCTGGTCGTCAACGTTTATAATGTTATAAAAATCCCATTCCTTACGGCTCATTATGCCTTTTTTAACGTAATCTCTGTTATATTCAAAAACGTTATGTCTTGCCCAGCCTTTGGCAAGCAAAGTACCGTCGGGTGCAAGCAGCGGAGTGCTTTCTGTATACTCGGTCTGCTTTGATTTTTCCTTCCATTCCTTAAAAGGCACGTAGGTTCTTTTAAGTTCAACACTCATTTTATCTTCTCCTCACAAAATCTTATTTTGCTGCGGGAACGTTAATAACAAGGTCGGTCAGAGGGAATGAGCAGCAGGGATGGAAGCAATCGAATTTATAGTCCGCAAGGCGGCGGTATTCGAGGTGCTTGGGCACGTAAATCTCGCCCGAGATAAGATGTGAATGGCAGAATCCACATTCACCGCTTCTGCAGCGTGCGGGCACGGGAATTCCGCTCTTTTCGAGAATCTGCATAACAGAATCCGATGACTGACCGAAGATGATATAAGTATCATCCTGAACCGTTACGGTAATCTTAACCTTTTCGGGAACGCCTGCGGGATAATCGGGCTGTGAAGCGGGATTGTGGAATTCACCGAACATTTCGTGACGGATATATTTCTTTGCAATATTCAGCTTTTCAAGCTCTTTATCAACAAAGGCATACATCTGCTGAGGTCCGCAAAGGAATACCGAATAAGGCTCGTTTTCAGGAGCATATTTCTTGATAAGTTCTGCGGTAATGAAGCCTTTTTCAACGCCCTTACGCTTCTTTTTATCGTCGCTGAGAACGTGAACAACCTTGATTTTATCGCACTTTTCGCAGAGTGCTTCAAGCTCTTCGCGGAAGAGAATATTGTCATAATCGCGGCTGCCGTAAAGAAGAGTCATTTCAAAATCTTCGTCGCCGTCGGCAATCGCATTTGCCATTGAAACAAACGGAGTGATACCGCTGCCGCCCGCAACGCAGATAACCTTCTGTGCGTCGCGAAGAGGCTGATATTCGAAATTGCCTGCGGGCGCGGAAACTTCAACCTGTGTACCTACTGCCCAATTGTCAAAGATATGACGTGATACAAGGCCGCCCTCAACAAGCTTGATTGTAAGAACGTACTTGCCTTCAAGTGAATCCTTGGGTGAGGATGAAATTGAATATGCTCTTGTTACGGGCATACCGTTAATTGTTTCAAAAACCGTAAGGTATTTGCCCGCACCGAAATATGCAAGCGCCTTTGTGCCTCTTGCTTCATCGGGAACGAGTGTGTAGCTCTTTGTATCCTGAGCCATTTCCTTAACTTCTGCAACCTTAAGATACTGACGCTTGGGGTGAAGTGCCTTTGCAAGCGCCATTGCATTGTCGGGAATGTTGGGCAGAGTTGCCTGTGCATTCTTGAATCTTGCCTGACGGTCAGAAAGTAAGGGTATAAATTTATTGAGTTTTAACGATTTAATCTTGCTTGCCATATTATTTGCCCCCCTTGGTCAATTTCTTAACTGCAATTCCGCCTGCTTTTTCACCTGTGTAGTAAGCACAGCCGTAGCCGTCGCCTCTTTCCTGAGAAGCGCCGCAGAAGATGAAGTTATCAAACGGCTGGTCCTGTACGTACTGAATTGTTCTGGGAATCATACTATCCCATTTTTCAAGCAGATAGCCGTAGGGTGTGCCCTGAGGAGTATTAAGGTAACGTGCAAAGGTGGGAGGAAGAGCAATTTCAATCTCTTCGATATAAGGTGTGATTGAAATATTGAGAGCCTTTTCGCAGGTTTCAATCATATCCTTTGCAACCTTTGTCTTGAACTTTTTATAGTCTTCGGGTTTAACGTCACGCATAACGTCGCCGAAAGTCATACCTGTAAGGAAAAGCTGACAGGTGCCTTCAGGTGTACAGTCGGGAATAATTTCGTTAAGGCAGTTGATGATACAGTAACCGCTGAAATAATCCTTAACAAGTGCAAACTGCTTATCTGAATCTGAATCGGGAGCGATGAATACCGAATAATCGGTAATACCAAGCTCTTCTTTTGTGATGTTCATACCGATATATACGGTTGTAAGCGCAACAGCAATCTTTCTGGCGTTGAGCATCTGAAGCTGTTTTTCGGGAATATCTTTCTTATCGAAAAGGTCGTTCCATACGGAGTTGGGTGATGAGTTACAGATAAAGTATTTGCCGTAAACCTCTTTTTCACCGTTGATAACAACGCCTGCGGGTTTACCGTTCTTCATAATAACCTTTGTAACTTCGGAGTTATACCAGATTTCGCCGTCGTTATCGCGGATAACCTTATCCATTGCAAGGCTCATTTCGTGGCTGCGGTAACGGGGAATACCTGTGCCGCTCTTAACGTAGCTGTGAAGCACGCAAAGATAATAAAGGAAGTCAAACTGCGATGCGGGTGAACCCATATAGCACCAATATGTATTGAAGATATCCTGTGCCTTTTTAGGCATACCGAGAGTATCAAGACCCTCTTTGAGAGTGTGAGTAACCATTCTCATAATGTCAGGAAGATTCTTGACAAGAACGGGAAGCTTTGAGGGATTCTCGAGAGCCTCAAAAGATTCAAACATTCTGACTGCAAGGTCAAATGCCGCCATACAGCTGTCGTATGAACCGGGAACAAGCTCATCAAGCTTGCGTGCAAAAGGCTCAAAGCCTACGGGCATACGTGCGTCAACCGTAACAAGAACACCGTCATCGTTGACAAAAGCATCCTTATCCCCTTCTTTTGCAGGAACAACCAGACGGAAGGTTGAATTATGCTTACACCATTCACATTCAGCACCGAGACGGTTAAACATATCTTCGATTGAACCGATTTCTTCTGGTGTGCCGATACCTGCAAGCTCGTGAAGTGAGGGCTCAAACTCAAATCTGCCTCTTACGAATGAAGATGCAGAGCCGCCGGGGATATTGTGTCTTTCAAGAAGCAGAGTCGAAAGACCCGCTTTGGCACAGGTAGCTGCGGCAGCAAGACCGCCGTTGCCGGCGCCGATTACAATTACATCATACTTTTTCATCATTCAGCCTCCGTTTAGTTTTGTTTCTGTTTGATGGAATCTTTTTTCTTCTGACGTTTTGCCATAATTACCGATGCACCAATTCCGAGAAGAAGTGCGGGCAAGGCAATCAGGAACGAGAAGGGGTTTGTTATATCGCCGTATACACCAAGCAACGTCCACAGTACGTTGAGAATCAGCATACCGAGGTTTGCCGCCAGGTAATATTTACCGAAAGAAATGCTCATTGCTCCGAAAACAAGGCTTGTCAGGTCTGATGGGCCAAGGCCGCCCGCTTTGATAACGAAAACAACGAGAAAATTGTTTGCGCCTGTAAAAGCATCGATTTTTTCGATTGCTTTGTATTTCTTTTTGAGGATGTCAATAATATCCTTGCCCGCAAATCTGCCGAGGAAATAAGGCATTATCAGGCTTGTTGCGGTTGCAATGAAGTTAACGAGAACGGCAATCCAGAAATTATCAAACACAAGCCCCGAAAGCACAAACAGCACCGCAGGCGGGAAAACGAGGGTAAAGGATTTGATAACCGTAAGACCGATGATTATCATCGCAACGGTCAGCGTACCGCCCGTAAAATACTGTGTAAAAGCATCAAGGTTATTGATTTTGATATTGTACTTTGATTTTAAAACAAGAAAAACAACAACCATCGCAAGCATAAACACAATTGAAACAATCTGCAAAGCTTTGATCAGTTTTTCGTATTTATTCGCTCTGTTTTCCATAACACACCGCCAATCAAAAATACGCTATATATAATTATACTTTTTTATAATTTAATAGTCAATATTATATTAACAAAAAATCCCGTTCAAAAGAACGGAATCCTTTTGTTTTATTATGTTCTTCTCATCAACAGCAAGTGCAAAACAGAATCGGTTAATTTAAAGAAAGATTATTCCATAGCAGCTTTTCAGAGTATGAAACCGTACCGCAGAAATCATCTTCAAAATCCGAGAAATGCTTTGCGCCGAGCCTTTTATATAAGTTTCCGGCACTATCGTTACCCTTGACGATGCACACACTCATCTTTGAATAACCGTTTTCAACTGCATACGTCATCATTGTTTTAATTAAAGAAGTTCCGACACCTTTGCCGCGGGCATTTTCTGCAATATGAAGCGAATCCAGATACCATGTATCTGCGAGATTTTTGTCTTCCGTTCCGGCCGCAAAACCAAGAAATTCATCACCGTTATATGCAACCCATATTTTTTTGCCCGAATCAGACAAATAAGCATTCCATTTTTCTTTTGCATAGTCTGAGGTAAGCTTATCAAAATAATTGTCTGACAACATTCCTCTGTACGTTTCTCTATGGTTTTTTACATATACTTCTGCTATTTTTACAATATCCGAAGAATCGGCAAATCTGATTACTGTCATATTTATCACCGTAAAATTTTTATCGGTAAGATTATATCACACCTGACGCAGAATTACAATCGGGTACAGTTTTATAATCATACGAATCAGCAAGAAAAAAATCCAAGTCCGAAGTCTTGGATTTTTTGTGCTTACAACTTGTTTTTATCAAAAACACAATTACATTTAGAATAAAAGTTTCAAACACAATTACTGCGTTCATCAGTGGCAAACTCATCAAGTATTATTTGATAAATATTATGAAGTTTTCCAAAAAGTTCTACACCCTTTTTAAGTTGAACACCCCAATAAGGATTGCTTCTTAAAAGAATTATAAAGTTACCAAAATTAACGTCATCACCCATATTTGTTCGTGTCTGCATTACATTAAATTCAGGTC
>JAZQKN010000062.1:0-2105 GCA_045542175.1 Acutalibacteraceae bacterium
AAACGGAAATACGCTTACGTTGATTGCGTCTGCAATGAGACTTAAAACAGGCGATACTCTTGCTTTCAAGAATGACAAATTCGAAAACACTGATTTAAAGGCAAAGATTGTTTCCGTCAGAGATGTTGACTGGATAAAAAAAGAGATTGTTGTTGATGTTCTGCCTGAAAGTGTAAAATCAGGCTGGACCGCTTATAACACGGAATGCAACAGCGGTAATTACGTAATCAGAAACAACTATTTCCACGAAAACAGAGCAAGAGGTCTGCTTCTTCAGTCGTCAAACGGACTCTGCGAGAACAACCGCTTCTATAAGACAATGGCGCAGGCGAAAAAGGTTGTTATGGATATTGAGCCGACTCTCTGGCAGGAGGGGACGGGCGTTGACAATCTCGTCATCCGCAGCAACACCTTTGAGAAATGCAACTACAGCGATTGGGGCTCTGTAATTGAAATCGGAACTAACGTTGCAGGCAAGTCTGCCGAAACGGGTGTTTTCACCAATATCGAAATCAGCACAAACGTATTTACCGATATTCCGTCAAGGCTTATGAACGTCAATAACGTAAACGGTCTGATTTTCAGCGGAAACACGGTTGATATCGGAGATTTTTTTGAAAGCGGAAGTCAGCAGGGTAAGGTGCAGATGTATAAGCACTGTTCAAACGTTACTTACGCAGAAAATAATTATGTCAAAGGCGGATTTCTTGATAACAAAAAGATAGTCCAAACCGAAAACATATCGGTCTGGGCACAGGTTAATTCACAACTGTAAATTATAAAACCGACAGAGTTTATCTGTCGGTTTATTTTTGTTTATCGGTTACGGGTTTGCGTTCAATTTGACGGTGCTTATGTTCTTTTTAAAGCAGTGAAAGTATTCTTCGCTTATATTCCAGAAATTCTTCTGTCAGATTGAAATCGTCCCGTCGTGGTTTTGGCTCTCTGATAATGATTTCACCCCTGATTTCTCCGGGTGATCCCGATAAAAGATATATTCTGTCAGAAATAAGGATTGCTTCATCGATATCGTGCGTGATGAAAAGCGTTGACAGTCGGATTTGCTCCATAATGCCCAGATACCATTTGTGCATTGAGCTTTTTGTGATGGTGTCGAGTGCGGAGAAGGGCTCGTCCAGAAGCGCAACGTCTTTTGAAAACATATACGTGCGAAACAGTGCCGCACGCTGCCGCATACCGCCCGAAAGCTGGGAAGGATATTTCTTTTGTGTTCCTTCAAGCCCGAATTGCGAAAACATCGGAGATATCTTCATTCGGGCTTCGCGCTTCTTCATTCCTTTGAGCATAAGCGGAAGGGCGACGTTATCTTCAATTGTTCTGTACGGTAAAAGCAGATCCTTTTGCAGCATATAACTGATTTGTCCAGGCTGATTTGTAATATCATTGCTGTCGAGCAAGACCTTGCCGCTATCGGGTGGCAGAAGTCCTGAAATAATATTAAAGAGCGTTGTTTTTCCGCCGCCGCTGACACCGAGCAGACATACCAGCTCGCCTTTGTTGAGCTCAATGGAAATATCTTTCAGAACGTGATTTCCGTCAAAGCTTTTGCTGACGTTTATTACCTCTAACTTATCCATATTATTCAGGCAGATAGTCGTTTGTGAATCCAAAATCAGGATTAATCTTTTCTTCAAGAAGGCTCTTTTCATTCAGCCAATTATAGAAGGATGCCCAGCGTTCGGGGTCGAATTCGCCCCACTTTGAAGCATCGGCAATGTATTCGGCTGCAAGGTATTCCTGACTTGCATAAACAAGCTCGCTGTTTGATTTGAGCTCGGGTGCGGCTTCCATCAGGATATCTGCGGCTTCCTTCGGGTTCTCAACGGCGAAATTATATCCTTTTGAAAGCGATTCAACAAATGCTTTTGCGGTTACGGAATTTTCTTCAAGCCATGCGTTGTTGCCGATAATAACGGGAGTGTAATAATCAAATACGGGATCGATATCGGCAAACTCAAAATAATCCGTTTCAAGACCTGCCGTTTCGCAGGCTACACCTGCCCAGCCGTAGAAAACCCATATTGCATCAACAGATCCGCTTTTCAAAGCAGATACTTCATCAGTAACGGTTGAGGGGATAAGCT
>JAZQKN010000063.1:0-7454 GCA_045542175.1 Acutalibacteraceae bacterium
ACAAATGTTGATGTAACGGTGAATGCACCTGCATTTACGCTTGCCGCATCTGCTGAGAATCTTTCGCCTTCCCACTCCCAAGGACCGTCTTCGTTTCCGATATCCTCAAGCTTGAAGGTTATGCCGTCAAGGAGAGCCTGAATACGGCTGTCGCCCAAATCGGTTGCATCAAACTTGACATAAACCGATGCGTTTGCGTTTTCAACACGGTTGAAATAAACGAGTGTGTCATCGCCGTCGTCATACTTAAGAAGGTCAACGCCGCCGACCTTTACGGTTTCATAAGCATTGTATTCTTTGTACTCATACTGATTGAAGCCGTAATAAACAAGGTCTTCACGGAAATCATAAGGTTCGTCGATTTCAACGCTGATTGTTGCTTCAACTAAGTAGTATTCTTCGTCTTCGGGGTCGAGAACCTGAAGAACAGCTTTGGAGTATCCTTCTTCATTCTTGAAGTCATCTTCAATGTTTATCCAGTCGCCGCCAAAATTAACAGTAAAGAGCGATGCTTCAATTGCTGCATCGGAATTGGCAGACGGCTGTTTTGTGTTATCGGTTTTTTCGGGAGCATCATCGCCGCAGGCGGCAAAGGAAAACAACATTGCAAGTGCGAGAAGAACTGCAAGTAATTTTTTCATAGTAATATCTCCTTTATTTTACTTATGCCCAAGGGTCTTCCTCCACGGGCACACGGATGTCCGAAAGGCATTGGATTTCTACCAGGAACCACTGACCTGTTGAGGGCTTTCTGCGAAGCTTCATAGGTCTGGGGTTATCCGCACCGCCGCTCTGAACATAAAGCGTTGCCCAATCTGCATTATCGAAGGAATAAGGGTTTTCGATAACGGTAATTTTGTAGGGTACGTCGGGCTTATAGCTGTTCTGTGGAGTTGCACCTTCAAAATATGAGCGAGCCTTATAGCCGTCTGAACCGAGATGCTCTTTAATAAACTGCTTTTCAAAGCCGCTGACTTCGCCCGGACCTTTTAAGAAGTTGAGCATTTCAATTGTTGCGTCGGGATTGTGCTCATAGTTACACAAAGCTGCAAGAGTGAGTGCCGTTGTTTTGAAAGCTGAATCGAGGCTTGCTTCGGGCAGAGCCTTAAGCTCGGCAACATTTGTGGGAAGTGAAGCAAAGGTAAAGGTTTCGGTGTGGTTTCTGCCCTTGCCTACTGACTGCACGGCATTGTTCACCGCCTTGTTAATGCCCTGCGAAACCTCTCGTTTAAGTGCGGATTCTGCCTGCCTTTTGAGTGAATCAAAAAATCCCATTGGTAATGCCTCCTTATTTTTTCTCTGCCTGTTTCGGCTTTTCTCTGCGCTCGACGTTATTATAAAGGAAATTGTCCGCACTTCCCGTTATAACCATACTGCCCGGTCGGGTATAAACGGTTGCATTTTTCTGCATTTTTACCGACTTGTTTTTTGAGGCTATGCCGTTAATGATAAGGAAACCGACAAGCAGACCTATCAGAAGCGAAACGGGCAGCCATATAATTGAAACGCCGTCTTTTTCATTTTCTGTTTTCGGCTCGTCTGATTCGCCTGCATAAACAAATTCTTCGCTTTCATAAACGTATCCGCCCGAATAGCCGTTTTCAAGATATTCTTCCGCAAGCTCATAGCAGGCGTAAATTCCGCCGTAATAGCTTTCGTTCAAGTCATAGGCATCCTGCATACTGTCAACGGCGGCATCGCTGAAATATTCATCCGCATTACCCGAAACGAAAGTGAAATATGTTTTGTTCCAATCATCGTGAACGATTATTATTCCGTTTTCATTATCGGTATAATCACTGTAAGTTTCCGACGCAAATTCATCGGCAGTTATATCTCCCGTACCTTCGGTTATACAGAAAAGTACGGTAATTCCGTAAGCCGTTTCAAGCTTTTCGGCAAACAAATCAAGTTCTTCAATTTCACTTGAAGAAAGCTTATCGGCGTAGTCAATAACATATTGCTGTGTATAAGCTGATGCGGAAATTGCCGACGAAAGACAAATTATAAGCACAATCAAAGTTGCAAAAATCTTTTTAGTCATGTCCGCACCTCCTTAAAGCAGTTCAATCAGCCACATAAGGCCGTAGATAACGGCACCTATGCCTGCACCGAGAATAAGTGACGCTTTTGTGACGGCTTTTTTATCCGTGGGAATGTTACCCACGAATTTGCCCGTCTGTCCGTTCATTGCAAAGGTAAAATTCTCACCGTTCCACTTTGTGTTTAGAAGCCATACGGGATAGAGTGCGTACTTATAAATGCCGTTTGCAACGTTCATATTTGCGCCTTGATTTTCAACCTCGTCATATCCCTTTACGGTTTCCTTGAACGAATCAATTATGCTCTGCCTGATTCTTTCATTGGCTCTGGGCATACTTTCTTCTACCGTGACATCGTATTTGTCCGCAAGATAGCCTGCGAGATATGCGGTATTGAAATCAACAGCCTGCGACAAATCAAAGGGTTCAACGGATTCCATAAGGTCATCGGGCATTTTTGTTGAGCCGTCAACGGGAATGTTGTCAAATCCTATGTTGCCGCTTCTGTAAACGTCAAAATACGAGGTTTCGGTGTATTCGTAATTTTCGTCCGACCATGTCTTTACCTTTTTTGCTTTATAGTTTGCGTTGCCGATTGCATCACAGGTAAAGAGCCAGTGCGGCACATAAACGCCCTTGATTTCCTCAAGGCGGTTGTCGGTAAGGAATGATTTCGGCACAAATTTTTTGGTTGAGATATGCTTTTTGAGTGCTTCCTTTGCCGCTTTTTTATCGAGCTTGAAAGGAATTACAAGGTCAGGCTTCAACGCACCCGAAAACTTTCCCTTCATAACGACCTGATTGCCGCAGTAAGGGCAGGTTGTTGCACCCGTTGTTGTGTCGGCAACAATTTCACCGCCGCAGGAATTGCAGGCATAAACACTCATACCGTCTGTTTCGCCTGCTCCCCACTGTGCGCCCTGCGAATTCCAGTTGATCTGCTCAACCTGATTTGACGTATCTTCGGGCATAGCGGTAATATCAAACTCGGTGTCGCAGTAAGGGCATTTGAGCCTTTGTGCTCCGGTGTTGAACTCAACCGCGCCGCCGCAGCACGGACATTTCTGTTCAAGAATTGTTGACAAGGTTAATCATCTCCTTGATTGTCTGTATCTGAATAAGAATAAATCATTCCGTCTTTATCAGGTATGTAAAATTTCGTTTTGTAATACCAAACACATACCACAACAGCAGAAATCAAAGCAACAACCGAAACTATGATTATCAAAAGCTTCATTTTGTCCATTACTGTTTAGGTGTGCCGCAGAATGCACAGAACTTGCCGCCGTCATTATTTGCCTGGCACGAGGGACATACCCAAGCTTGTGATACAGGCTGCTGGTTGTAGCCCTGATTCATCGGTTGGTTGTAACCGTTATTCATTGGTTGATTATACTGATTCTGCTGAGCATAGGGATTAGGCTGTTGCTGTGCATAAGTATTCTGCTGAGCGTAAGGGTTATCCTGCGGCTGAGCGTAAGGATTCTGCTGTGCATACTGATTAGGCTGTGCCTGAGCATAGGGATTCGGCTGACCGTAAGCACCCGCAGGAGCATATCCATGATTCATCGGCATACCGTTATTCATAGGCCGGTTAAAGCCGTTGCTCATCGGCATACCTGCATTACCGTTCTGAGTGAGGTTGTTGATAACCTGCTGTGCCATCTGCTGGTAGCGGTTATATTCCATTGTGCCCATGCCCTCAACGTCGCTGTCATTGAGTCTTACGGTTATTTCATCAAAATAGGGATTGTTGACCTTGATGTCAATGTAAAAATCGTATGTAAACTTGTATCTCGGAGGATTGTAGCTTATCTCCTCGCCGTCCTTGCCCTGAGTATAAATTTCTTCACGGTCTTCATCCACTCTGAGGTTGCAGCCCGTGACACTTGAAATCGGAATAACATCGGGGTTTTCATCGCTCCAGCTGCCGGGATTGCGGCGTGAAACAACAAAGCTCTGCTTCATCGGGTCGATATAGATTTTGTCATCCTCGCCAAAGGTGAGCATCGGTGAAAAACCTGCAAGAATCTGCTTGTTCTGCTCTCTGTATGCAAGCTGCTGCTTGATTTCTTCAACGGTTGAGCTTCTTCTGTCGCTGAAGAAGGGCGAAAGCTTCTTTGCACAGTCCTTGCACATATTGCCGTCTTCGAGCTTTCTGTTGCCTAAAAGTCCTATTTTGTCGCCGCAGATGTCACAATATTTCTTGTCAAAAAGTCCCATAGTAAATTCTCCTTTCGGAATTTAAATTATTATCAGCAACTTAATTTTATTTCTTTTTTAATTTAAAAATAAGTAGCCTTTGAGGCTACTTCATCCTGAAAAGGTCTACCTTTAGGGCTACCGTGTCAAAAAACAGTATATTTTTTTGTAGCTGTTGCACAAACAATTTACTGTTTGACAGTCATAGTTAATTGTGGTAAGATTTTAAATAGTAAATTGTAGGGAGGGATAATGTGTCAACCATATACGGCATTGCGTTTTGTGTTTCTTTGCTTATGATGGGTGTTTACTACTTTGTTGACCGTAAACACGACAAGTGGCTGCTTTTGTTATTTGTTTCCGTTGCAGTTTGTGACTTCGGCTATTTCTTGTTATCCCTTTCAAAAACGCTTGATGCAGCACTCTGGGCAAACAGAATTGCATATCTCGGCAATGTTTTTCTTCCGTTTTCTCTTATGATGATGATAATGACTCTGTCACGCTTTACCTATCCAAAATGGCTTCCGAAAGTTCTTGTTGCTGTAAATCTGGCTATGTTTTTGATTGCCGCAAGCGGAGGTTTTCTGCCAACATATTATAAGAATGTGTCGCTTGGATTTGCCGACGGCTATCCCGTGCTGATCAAAGAATACGGTCCGCTTCACCCGGTTTATAAAGTTTTCCTTTTTGCGTATTTCGTTGCAATGGTCGCTGTAATTGTTCATACTGCAGTCAAAAAAACCGTTGTTTCAAGCAAGCACACCGTATTTCTTGCCTTTGTTGTAATCGGAAACATCGCAATATGGCTTGTTGAAAATATGATTCATTCAAGCTTTGAGTTTCTTTCAATTTCATACATCGTAACTGAAGGAATGATACTTTTACTCTATTCAATTCTGCAGGATTACGGAATAACCGACCCGCCCAAGGAAATTGTTACTGCAACCGAACAACACACAGAAACGGTTGTAACAATCAAAGCGTTTACAGGCGAACAGATTGAAAGCATCATGAAGAGCTGGGGTGCAGTGGATACTCTTTCTCAAAGAGAAAAAGAGGTGCTGCGCTTTCTGCTCGAAAACAAAAAACGCAAGGTTATTGCCGATACGCTTTTCGTAACCGAAAGCACAATCAAAAAACATACTGCAGCAATATACCGCAAGCTCGAAACCGCCAACAGAGCAGAGCTTTTTGAAAAAGCAAAAGAATATTCACAGTGAAGCTGTTACACATAATGTGTGACAGCTTTATTTTTGTCTCTTCAGCAAAGAAAAAGCCCCCGGTTCTGCCGGGGAAATAAAAGATTTGGTAAAAATCAGACGTCTCGAGCAACGGCAAACAACAAAAACGCAGAGAAAAGATTATCGCACTCAGCATACAGATGTCAGTACCATATAGTATTTACCCCAAAAATAAATAAGGAAAGAAATATATGGAAAACTGAAAAAAGACATTGGAGAGATAATAAGGAAATTGTGCGAACAAAAAGGTGTAGAAATAACAGAAGCAGAATCGTACAAAATAGGGAACAGGAACTTGATTGATACGGAACAGCTTTATGATTATTTATCGGGCAAAAACCGCTCATAAAACACCCGATAAGACCCACACAAAAAGCCGGGAGGCCTTGATACTAAAGGCTTCCCGGCTTTCGCAATTTTATAACAAGGACCAAATAAGGGCCATTTGATGATTTTTGAAGAAAAGGAAAAAGCTGAAACCGTTATATATCAACGATTTCAGCCTTTCTGAGGTTGGTGCGAGTGGCGGGACTTGACTCGCGCGCCTGCGGGCGCTTGGTCGCTCGCGGTCACAACAGTCCACCGGACTGTTGCTCTGTACCGCTCGTCCTTCAAATCCCGTTGAAAAATAAAAAATCCGCCATAGCTGACGCTATAGCAGATTTTTTGGTACGGATGTTCATAAGGGATTTACTAAAAAATATAACTTTCGGCAGTAACAAACATATTCTCATCCTTCCGTAATGCTTAAAAGAGTTTGAATATCAATTATTCAAACGGAGGATTATATAATGTCCAAATTTATTGAAGATTTTTACTATGGAAACATTGAGCCGCAAGAGAGTAGTTCGGAACACAAAACCGAACTTAAAAGAAAACTGAACATACTTACGCAAGTTGAAGAACAGCTTACCTCAAAGTTAACCAAGGAGGATAAAGAGTTGTTCGTAAAGTACGCAAGTCAATCAAGCGAGTTTCTTTGTATAAGCAATGCAGACAGCTTTATTGCCGGCTTCAGGCTCGGAGCAAGATTTACATACGACACATTTGTTACTGATTGAAAGGAAGGCGCAATTATGAATAATAAATCATCATTTGAACAGAACGGCGGCACATACAGAATGGTTGGCGATTACAGAATACCGAGTATCGCATTACCTGCCGAAGCAAGAAAACCACTCGGTATGTGGGGACTGAAACGCAAAGATTATCTTATGCGACACAAACGAGTTAAGTTCAATATTATGCTTATGAACGGCACATTGTGGACTCATCTTGCAGAGGTTGATGAACAGGCAACAGATATATTCTCTCGGCTGGTAGAACAGATGAAAGTCGCCGAGGGCATAACCGAACAACTCAAAGCAAATGACCAAATGAAATGGGTTACCCGTATGAATAACATTGAAGCAAGAATGAGAGAAATCATTTATAATGAACTGATTTATTGTTGAAGCGAGCATACTCCAAATCATTTAAATTTACATTTTGCCGTTTCAGTTTTTCTGAACACATATTGCTTCGTATAAACAAAATCCATTCGACAAAAGCCAGTTTTACACGGTTCAGACCGATAAGAATCAGCTGAAAACATATTCAGTAAACAAAGTCAAGGTTTAAACAAGTAAGCCGCACGGATTTCCATATTCGTGCGGCTTGAATTGATTTTTATACGGGGTATTAGGGGGTGTGAAAACCCTAACATTCGGATTTGTATGCACAAACCCATTGCTCGCTAAGACTTGTGTCATTGTATACATTTAGACACTTGCATATTCCTAATTAATGAAACTAGGAGGGATTAAAATTTTACAACACTTCTTTACCGACCAAATATCTAGCCAACATTGCACAGTCACGGTTATTAACATAACCATCACCATTAACATCAATAGCCGTCATTTGAGTTGAATCAGCTTCTCTTTTATCAAGAACATACTGATTCATCATAACAACGTCTTTGTTGTTA
>JAZQKN010000064.1:0-39189 GCA_045542175.1 Acutalibacteraceae bacterium
TCCCGCAACAGACGCTCCCGTTGTTGATGCTCCCTCTGTTGCAGACCCCTCAACAGCAGATCCCTCAGTTGCTGATCCTTCAGCAGTTGACCCCTCAGCTCCTGTAGCTCCTGCAGGCGAAATGACAGCAGCTCAGTTCGTTGCTTTCTACAATGCAGAATCAGCTAAGGCAGCAAAAGGCTCCTACAAGTACGACAGAACCTGCAACTACGTTAACCCCATCAACGTTGGTAACATGACTGACGCTCTCAACAAGGTTATCAAGATGGTTGATGAGAACTCCGACCTCAACTCAGTTGTCGGCGGTTTCCTCGGAATCGGTAACAAGACAGGTAACTTCCCCAAGGACGATCCTGATGACGATTACGAAATCAAGGGTGCAAAGCTCACAGAAGCTGACCTTCAGAACTTCAAGTATGATGCAGCTACAGGCACTTACAGCTTCACACTTGCTAATGCTGCTAACCCCAAGAAGACAAATGCTACTCCTATCTCCAGATTCATGAACGACTTCATCACTCACGAAGAAGTTGACGAAGGTATCAAGGATGCAGCAGGCAGCCTCATCACTCTTAAAGAGACAGACGTTAAGTACACAAACATCAAGGCTACCGTTAAGGTTGTTGACGGCAAGATTGCTGAAATCACATATCAGTATGATTTCGCTGCAACTCTTTCACTCAAGATCCTTGTTGGTAACGTTAATGGCTCAGGCTCAGCCAAGACAACCGGTAAGTTCACAGACATCGCTTATTAATTTGAATAATTAATCGGATTTGCCCCGTATCCTCGGATGCGGGGCTTTTTTGATGCAAAAAGCAGGGTGCTTTCTACACCCTGCTTTTCATTTTATTCTGTTATCTCATTTATTCCTGACTTGAGCACGTATTCCCTTCCGCCGATATATGCGGTTGCGGTGCTTTCCTCGGGAACGACAAAAGTATAAGTAACCTTGCCGTTTTCTCTCTTCCACTCGGACTTGACGAGACCCTTGCGTGTTTCAAGCGATGCCTTGACGTAGCTGAGTCTTTCGTCGGTCAGCGGACGGAAAATGATGTTGGCATATCCGGGGTTGCTCTCGTCGGCATTGATGCCTGCCGCATCACCGTAAAGCCAGTCGCCCACACAGCCGTAAGCATAATGGTTGAACGAATTCATCGAGGTGCTCCACATTGAGCCGTCCTCACGCACGCTGTCCCAATGCTCCCAGACGGTTGTTGCGCCCATCTTCACGGAGAATAACCACGAAGGATACTCTTCACGGAGAAGAAGGTCGTATGCAAGCTTGGTGTAGCCGTTATCGCTGAGTGCGTGAAGAATATAGGGAGTGCCGACAAAGCCCGTCTTGATGTGTCCGCATTCGGCAACAAGCTCACTGAGCTGGGCGGCGGTTTCCCTGATATTATCGGAAATTCTGAAATGCACTGCAAGCGCACACGCAGTCTGCGTTGCATAGTCGGGTGCAATTCTTCCGTCCTTCATATATTTACTACGGAACGCCTTGATTGATTCGTTGCGGAGTGCCTCGTATTCTGCGCTGTCCTCACCGAGAATCTTCATCGATTTGATGAGGATTTCGCTCGAATAGATGAAGAATGCGGTTGCAATAAGCTGCTTATCGGTACCCTTGCTGCAGTCCTCGGCACTGCTGCCGTCGAGATTGAGCCAGTCGCCGAAATGCCAGTGCTGTACCCAGATTCCGTCAACGAGTCTTGTTTTGATATATTCGATATAATCCACCATTGTTTCAAGCATATCGCGGAGAATCTGCTCGTTGTTATATGAGAGATAAATCTGCCACGGGCACACCGTTGCGGCATCTGCCCAGGCGGAGGAGCATTCGTCGTCAACTCCGAAAACGTCGGGGATAACGTGGGGAATCGTACCCCAGCCCGTCTGGTCAACTCTCAGATCGCCGAGCCATTTGGTGAAAAACCGCTCAACGTCATAGTTATATGCGGCGGTTTTGATGAAAACCTGTGCATCACCCGTCCAGCCGAGTCTTTCGTCACGCTGCGGACAGTCTGTGGGTACGTCGAGGAAATTGCCTCTCTGACCCCAGACGATATTTGAAAACAGCTTGTTGATTCTCTCATCGGAGCATTCAAAATAACCCGTTCTCTTCATTTCGGAATGAACAACAACCGCGGTGAAATTCTTAAGCTCGATTTCGTCGCTGAAGCCGTCAAGGCAGATATATCTGAAGCCGTAGAAATTGAACGGCGGCTTATACTTCTGCTTCTTACCGTTACAGATAAACACTGCCTCCGCCTTTGCACCTCTGAGGTTATCGGTATAGAAATTACCCTCGGCATCAAGCACCTCTGCGTGGCGGATTGTCACCATTTCGCCCGATTTTCCCTTAACGGTGAATTCAACGTAGCCCGTCAGATTCTGACCGAAGTCAATAACCGTTTCACCCTTGGGGGTGATGATAAGCTCCTTCGCCTTGACACGCTCGACCTCAACAACCTTTTCGCCCTCTCTGTCAATGAGAATCTTCGTCGGATGCGGAAATTCAACCGCATTCTTCGGCTTCAAATCAACGTAATCGCTGTCATAAACGTATCCGTTATAGATATTGGAATAGCGTACCTTCGACTCTTTTGCCTTCCAGTCCTTGCCGCTGTAAATAATATCGGTTTCGCCGTTTTCATAGACGATTTCAAGCGAGCAGATCAGAGCGTTTTCTTTTGCGCCGATATAATCGCCTGCATAGTGGAAGGGCTGCGCCATATAATTGCCTCTCCAGCCGGGAGCAACCCCGACAACAATGCGGTTATTCGCCTTGATTAAAGCGGTAACATCATAGGTTTCAACCTGCAGACGCTTGTTATAGGAAGTCCAGCCGGGAGCAAGAATGAAATCTCCGACTCTTTTTCCGTTGATTTTTGCCTCGTAAACACCGAGCGACGTGATTTCAAGAGTGGCGGATGAAACCGCACCCTTTGCGGCAAAGGATTTGCAGAATTCGATTGCCTTGTCAACGTGCACCTCGGGATGTCTTATCCATTTTGCATTTAATATGTTTTTCATAAAGTACCTCCGTGTGGAAGAATCATTTTTATTTTATATCATCAACCTTAAAAAAGCAATAAACTATTGAATAATTTCGGGTTATCTGTTAGAATAATTTAACACAAACGCTTGAAAGGATTTTGAAAATGAAAAAAATCGTTGCAGTAATAATGATTCTTGCGCTTTCTCTCACTATGCTTGCCTCCTGCAAATCCGATAAGCCCGGCAAGGTCAATCCTGATGCCGCACTGCCCGAAATCAAAGTTGCGGAGGAAGCAAAGGAATTCAAAAATGCCGAAGGCAGGGTAGCATACAAGGTCAGCTACAGCATCCCCGAATTCACCGACAAAAACTGCGAGCAGTACGTCGCAGATTTTCTCAACAAATATATTGCCGAGTTCTATCTTGACAAGGCATTTCATTTTGCGGAAATCAATGTTCAGCATTTCAGAGCAGAGGAAACTGCTCCCCGCGAAATCAAAATTTCTCACGAAATCAAATATCACAGCGAATATATTGCGAGCGTTGTTTTCACAACCGCATATTCGCAGAAAAGCAAAATCGTTGAAGCAAGAACTTTTAACCTCACAGACGGCTCCGTTATGAACATCGAGGAATATTTTCTCATCAACAAAACCGATGCACAGGCAGCTCTGATTGAGCAGCTCAAGGAAACCGCCAGATACAGCTTTGCCGAAACCGAGCTTACCGAAGATCATCTCAAGAATATCGAAGAAAAATTTGATCGCATCAATTTCTGGGTTGAAGATACGGGCATAACTTTTGTTTATGATAAAACCGATATCACTCCCGGCATCGGAGCAACGGCAGGCGTTTTTGAGCTTCCCGTTGATTGGAGCATCGCAGGCACGCTCGGCCTTGCGTTCTCGCCTGATTATATGTTCATGCAGGAAACGGTTACACAGTAAAATATTCAAACAAAAAGCCGCCTCGTTTGAGGCGGCTTTGATTTTTATTAAAGGCTTGCGGCGATGCGTGCCATTGCTTCGTCCGCTTCCTTTGTAAGAGGAAGGAAGGGTCTTCTGCAGGGACCGCAGTCGATGCCGAGGTGAGTCATAATTGCCTTTTCGCAGGGAAGAACGGTGTACTTGATCATTTCTGCAATGATTTCGTTTGCTTCGGTCTGGATTGCCTGAGCCGTTTCCATATCTCCTGCATTGAACGCGTTGAAAATCTTGATGAACTTATCACCCATAAAGTTATATGTGCTGCCGATTGCACCGTCAGCGCCCATTGCAAGACCGCCGAGACACATTTCGTCAAAGCCGTTGAAAACGGTGACGGGTCTTTCAATCTTCTGCTTGAACTGATGGAGTGTGTAAAGATCGGCAGAGGTATGCTTGATACCCATATAACGCTCATCCTTGAACATTTCAGCCGCATAATCTGCGGTGAAGGTAACGCCGCTGCCGCCGGGGAAGTTGTAAACAACCATAGGAATGTTTACGCTTGAAACAATATCGTCATAATACTTTCTGATTGCGGGGAATGAGAAGCCGTAGTAAAGAGGTGCAACCGCCGAAACTGCGTCGTAGCCGAGTGCCTCTGCGGTTTTTGCCATGCTGATTGCTTCATCGGTTGAAATTGAGCCGCAATGTGCGATAAGGGGCACCTTGTCGCCTGCCGCTTCCTTGACGATGCGGAAAACTTCCTTGCGCTCGTCAGAGGTCATAATGAGACCTTCGCCCGTGCTTCCGCCTACATAGAAGCCGTTGATGCCTTTTTCAAGGTTGAATTCAACGAGCTTTTTGAGAGAAGCTTCATTGATTGAATAATCGTCCTTAAAAGGTGTGAGAAGAGCCGTAAAAATACCTTTCATTTTTTTCATCTCCAATTAAAATTATTCATAAAGAGGATGGCGGCGGCAGATTTCCGTTACGCCTTCTCTGATTTTCTCTGCACTGTTTTCGAAATCGGTTGCGCAAAGGTAAATGAACTCTGCAATCTTATCCATATCTGCTTCGTCAAGACCTCTTGAGGTTGCCGCAGCAGTACCGAGTCTGAGACCGCTTGTAACGAAGGGCTTCTCGGGGTCGTTGGGGATTGCATTCTTGTTGGCTGTGATATAAACCTCGTCAAGTCTGTGCTCAAGCTCCTTGCCCGTGATGCCGAGTGAACGAAGGTCAACAAGGATAAGGTGGTTGTCCGTACCGCCCGAAACAAGGTTGACGCCTCTCGACGTGAGACCCTTTGCGAGTGCGGCGCAGTTGGCGATAATCTTCTTCTGGTACTCCTTGAATTCGGGAGCAAGTGCCTCACCGAAGCAAACTGCCTTTGCCGCAATAACGTGCATCAGAGGGCCGCCCTGATTGCCGGGGAAAATCGCTTTATTGATAGCTGCCTCAAGCTCTGCCTTGCAGAGAATAAGACCGCCTCTGGGACCTCTGAGGGTCTTGTGGGTCGTTGTTGTCACGATATCGGCATAGGGTACGGGTGAGGGATGGAGACCTGCGGCAACAAGACCTGCAATGTGAGCCATATCAACCATAAAATATGCACCGACTGACTTTGCAATCTTTGAAATGCGCTCAAAATCAATTGTTCTTGCATATGCGGACGCGCCTGCAACGATAAGACGTGGCTTCGTTTCGTTTGCAGTTTTTTCAAGCTCATCGTAATCAATATAGCCGTCATCACCTACGCCGTAGGGAACGAACTTATAGAGCTTGCCGCTTGCGTTTACGGGTGAGCCGTGTGTGAGATGTCCGCCGTGAGCAAGATTCATACCCATAATAACGTCGCCGGGCTCAAGAATTGCCGAATAAGCGGCCATATTTGCCTGTGCGCCTGAGTGAGGCTGAACGTTTGCTGCTTCCGCACCGAAAAGCTTCTTTGCTCTTTCGATAGCGATTTTTTCAACAACGTCAACGCTTTCACAGCCGCCGTAATATCTTTTGCCGGGATAACCCTCGGCGTATTTATTTGTCAGAACACTGCCCATTGCAGCCATTACTGCGGGGGAAACAATGTTTTCCGAAGCGATGAGTTCAATGTTTCTTCTCTGTCTTCTGAGCTCGGCATTCATTGCCTCGCCCACCTCTTTATCGTACTTCGAAACAAAGCTTATGGTATCGAGATAATCTGAAAACATACCCATATTCCTCCATTCTACAATATATATGTATAATACCACGAAAAATGCAGAATTGTCAAACTGCATTGTTAACAAAAAATACTTGTATTATTTTAATAAATAGGTTATACTGTATGGTAACACCGCAAAGGAGATGAAATAATGGACCCTATCAAAGTTGATTTTTCGAACAAGGGCGGCAGCCAGAAAAATACTATTGTTGTGCCCCCTGAAAAAGCGGCATTAAAAATAATCTTAAGCGTAGTTTGCACTGTTGTGTTTGCGGCAATTCTCTTTTATTTTATGATGCCCGCAATTAATTTCAAGGCGTATGAATTCTATCTTTATCTTGGAATAAATGCGATTGCTTACGTTATTTTCAATGCACTTTTCTCAAGAGCAATCACAAAGCCCGAATATATGCCTTACGTTAAAAAGCAGGCAATCGTTCCCGGAATCATAATCGGAATTCTTGTTCTTGTTGTTGCAATCGGTTTCCTTGTTTCGAGCCAGTTCTTCAGAGCAAATTCATACAGCCAGATTATCAGGGTTGATGAATACGGTTCAGACCAGTTCAACAAGGTTGTTGACGCACAGGAAGGCAGCGATACCCTTGAAAATCTTCCCAAGCTTGATGACGTTGCGGCTAACGAGCTTGCATCAAGAGCTCTCGGTGACCTCAAGGATTCAGGCTACGTTTCACAGTTCAAGACCTCTGCCACAAGCTATCAGATCAACTATCATAACAACCCCGTAAGAGTTGTTCCGCTTGAATATGCAGATATTATCAAGTGGTTCTATAATACAAGAGAAGGTCTTCCCGGCTACGTTATCGTTAACGTTGACGATGAAGATACCGAATTTGTTGAAAGCAAAGCAAAAATCCGCTATTCTCCCTCAGAGCATTTCAGCAAGCTTCTCACAAGACACCTCCGCTTTGAATATCCCACCTATATGTTCGGCGAAGCTAACTTTGAAATCAACGAAGATGGCAAGCCTTACTGGGTATGCCCCGTTCTTGATAAGACCATCGGTCTCTTCGGCGGCACAGACGTAATCGGCGCAATTCTTGTTGACGCAAACACAGGCGAATGCAAGGAGCTTTCACTCAAGGATATCAAAGAAAGCGGTAAATACAACTGGATTGACAGAGTTTATTCTTCAGACCTCGTTATCGAACAGTTCGATTTCTTCGGCAAGTACGGTGAAGGCTTCTGGAACTCAATTCTCGGTCAGAAGGGCGTTGTTGCAACAACCGAAGGTCATAACTACATCGCAAAAGAAGATGACGTTTGGCTTTACACAGGTGTAACTTCCGTAACTTCAGATAACTCAATCGTAGGTTTTGTTCTTGTAAACCAGAGAACAAAGGAAACTCAGTATTACCGCGTTTCGGGCGGTACCGAAAGTGCGGCTCAGAGTGCGGCAGAAGGCAGAGTCAAGGACCTTGGCTACACCGCAACTTTCCCGCTTCTTGTTAACATCGGCGGCGAGCCCACCTATTTTATGTCACTCAAGGACAGCAAAAACATTGTTCAGCAGTATGCATTCATCAACGTTGAAAACTATAATAAAATAGGTGCAACGGGAGATGATATTGTTGAGTGTCTCAACAAGTACGTTGAGCTCTATGAAAAAGAGACCAACAAGGATATAAAGGTTGAGATTGATAAGGAAGATGAAGCCACACCCGATAAGGAAATCAAGACGGTTGAAGGTGCTGTTTCCGAAATCAGAACTGCAGTAAAGGGCGGCGAAAGCTACTATTATATCAAGCTTGGCAACGTTTACTATGCAGTTTCAGCCTCACAGGATGAAGAGGTTGTTATCCTTAACGTTAACGATAACGTTGCAATCAGCTATTATGAAGCAGAAGGCGGCATAATCGCGGCTGAAGAAATTACAATTAAGTGATAAAGATTGAGCCGTTTCATATTATTTGAAACGGCTCTGGCTTTCTTATGAAAGGATTATCTATGGATTTTTACGAAAACAAACAGGAACCCGAAAAGGCGGTGCTTATCGCCGTTGATACGGGCGAATATAATTGCGAATCATCGCTCGATGAGCTCGAAGAGCTTGCAAAAACGGCGGGCGCGATTGTTGAGGGTAAGCTCTGGCAGAAAAGGGATAAGCCTGATTCCGCAACCTTTCTCGGCAGCGGCAGACTTGAAGAGCTTGGCGAATTCTGCGAAAATAACGAAATCGACCTTGTTATTGCCGACAGTGAGCTTTCACCGTCGCAGCTTCGCAATATTGAAAACACCGTAAAGACAAGGGTTATTGACAGAACAACGCTTATTCTTGATATTTTTGCCGACAGAGCAAGAACAAATGAAGGTAAGCTTCAGGTTGAGCTTGCCCAGCTTAAATATTCTTTGCCCAGACTTACGGGTCAGGGAATCAAGCTTTCAAGACTCGGCGGCGGTATCGGCACAAGAGGTCCCGGTGAAACAAAGCTTGAAACCGACAGACGCCATATCAGACGCAAAATCAAAACTCTTGAAGATGAGCTTGAGGCTCTTGAAAAACGCAGAGGTCTTGCGAGAGCGAGAAGAGAAAAGGACGGAGTGGAAACCGTTGTTATTGTCGGCTATACAAACGCGGGCAAATCAACCCTTATGAATACTCTTACAGAAGCGGGTGTGCTTGCACAGGATAAGCTTTTCGCAACCCTTGACCCCACTTCGAGAGCACTTACCCTGCCCGATGGCAGAAAGGTTATGCTGATTGATACGGTAGGATTTATCAGAAGGCTTCCGCATAACCTTGTTGAGGCTTTTAAATCAACGCTTGAGGAGGCGGCTTGCGCAAAAGTAATTCTCAACGTCTGCGACGCTTCCGACCCCGAATGCGGCGAGCATATAGAGGTTACGAAAGAACTTCTTGACGAGCTCGGCTGTGCGGGCAAGCCTGTAATCACTGTTTTCAACAAATGCGATTTACCTGAAGCAAACGTATTTCTTCTTTCCGAGCCGGGAGCCGTCAGAATTTCCGCTCTTAAAGAGGAGGGTCTCGGTGAATTGCTTGAAGCAATTTCAAAAGCGTTGCCTCCCACAAGGGCAAGAGTAAAAATGCTTATTCCCTATTACGACGGCGGAGCGGCCGCAGTGCTTCGCAAGGACGGAGTTATAATTGAAGAAGAATACAGGGCAGAGGGTCTTTATTTTGAGCTCATCGCAGACGTAAATATGATTGACAGGTACAAAGACTACTGTATTTGATTTACAAATTGTTAAAATTATGCTTGTTGACAAGTAAAGCCATATAAGTTATAATAATCAAAAAGTAAATCGCAAAGATTTACAATAAATTTTATTAAGGGGGATATATAACTATGGAACTCAACACCGCAGGAATTGAAGAACTTATCATTGCTGCAGCAAACGCAATTGCTTCATTCGACATCAAGACTCTTAATCTTGATTTCATCGCTGAGCTTCTCACAAAGTATCACGATATCTGGAACCCCATCTGGGTTGCAGTAAATAAGTTCCTTGAGGTTTACTTCAACTTCTAATCAAGAAACAGCAAAAAGCACCGTTCTGATGAACGGTGCTTTTATTATTTATGTTGCTTAGTTTTCGATGTTTATGCCTCTTTCTTTTCTCAGGTCAGCAAGCTCTGAGAAAACCTTATTCTTCTTTTTGCCTGTGAGGTCATAGAAGAACAGGGGAATTGCGCAAAGAAGAAGGCTGATGCCGGGAACGATTGTAACGAGCGAGAACATTGCAAAGTTCTGTGTTGATGAAAGGCTGTTGATTGCGTTTGCAACTGCTTCGCCGCTGCCAACGTTAAGGTTTGCAACGTCAATGTTAACAACAAGATACATAACGATAATCATAACTGTTGCAAAAGCGTTACCGATTTTGTTAACGAATGACTGACAGGCGGAGCCGAGACCGTTGTTTCTGAAGCCTGTTTTCCACTCCATAAAGTCAAGGCAGTCGCAGACCATTGCAAATGAAACGTTGTTGATAACGCCGAGAGGAATTGAAGAAATAAGCATAAAGGGAATGCAGATAAGAAGATTCTTTGTTGTCCAGCCGATAATAAGAGTGAAGCAGCTTGCAACGAATCCGCCGATGCATGAAACAATCATAATATGCTTATATTCAAATTTCTTGTAAAGCTTGGGAAGGAAGAGCATTGCGCCGAACATACCGATTGCCGCGCAAACCTGAATAACAAGGGCAACGTTTGAGATGTTTTTGTTGATTTCTTCAACGGTTTCGGGAGCTTTTGAGCCGAGATAGAAGCCTGAATAACGGGCAACGTGGGGAGCGGCGGCCTGAAGCATATATCTGCCGAATGAGAGCATACCCGAAAGAACAACAAGCATAAGGGGCTTGCAGGTGAAAATTCTTTTAAGGGTTGAGGGCTCGCCGGGAGCTTTCTTTTCTGCATTGGGAATCTGAATTCTTTCTTTTGTTTTGAATGAAGAAAGAGTGAAAAGGGGCATACCGATAACAGCCATTGAAACAGCCATTATTGCATATTTAACGATGTTTGCGGTTTCAATATCCATATCGGCAACAAAGTAACCGACGATAATGGGAAGAGCAACGGTAACAGCCGAGCCGATTCCGCCAACTGTTTTGCCGTAGGAAATGAGGTTGCCTCTTTCCTTGGGGTTGGGAGTCATAACGTTGGGCATACTCCAGAAAGGCACGTCACTTGCGGTGTAAATCATACCCCACGCAACGTAAACAACCGAAACGAAAACGTAAAGCCAGGTTGACTTGTTTTCGGTGTCAAATCCGGGGTTGACAAACATAAGAATGGTAAGAATTGCAATGGGCAGAGCGGTTGCAATCGGATAGGGCTTCATTCTGCCCCATTTGGTTGTGTGTCTGTCCATAATCATACCCATCATCGGGTCATTGATTGCATCCCATACTCTTGCAAGGAGCATAAGCAGAATAACGAAAATCGCATTAAGAGTAAGGACGTTCATGTAGTAGTCTGTGATATAGCTGGACATACAGCTGTAAACAAGACCCTGACCCAAAGCGGCGATGGCATAAGCCTGTGTCTCTTTTTTAGGCACGTAGTTTTTCATTTCTTTTTTATTCTCCATTTCAAACCTCCGAAACAGAAATTATATATAGTATATTAACATAACGCCGTGTTTTTTTCAATCATTTTAAGAAGTGCAAACGTAGAAAAACAAAAAAGCTTTTTGTGATAAATTACAAAACGGACAGCCTTATCAAGCTGTCCGTTTAAAGTTTTACTGTTTTCTTACGTCGCCGCAACAGTTTTTATACTTTTTACCGCTGCCGCAGGGACAGGGGTCGTTGGGACGGACTTTTTCTTTCTTTCTGACTGTGCGGCCTTTTTCACTTCCGTCGGAAGCACCGCTTGTGCCCGTGATTTTTGCGGTCTGCTCGCGTTTTGTTTCTTCTTTATTCTTAATCATAACGGTAAGAATCTGTCTTGCGGTATCCTCGCGGATTTCTTCATTCATACTGTCAAACATATCGGAGCCAACCTGTCTGTAAGCAACAACGGGGTCTGTCTGACCGTAGGCTCTCAGACCGATACCTCTGCGAAGCTGGTCCATAGCATCGATATGGTCCATCCATTTGTTATCAACGTTGCGCAGAAGAATAAGTTTTTCAAGGTCACGCATAACGGGTTCTTCTTTTTCGTTCAGACCGAAGAGCTCTTCGCGGGATTCATAGCTTTTGTTGGCTCTTTCAAGAAGTGTTTCGCGGATTTCTTCTTTGTCGGTTGTATCCTCGAAATCATCTTCTTTAACAAGACCCCAGCTCTTGAACTTATCCTTAAGACCGCTGATATTCCAGTCTTTCTTTGATGCGTGGTCGGAACAGAACATATCAACTGCTTCGTTGATGCTGTTTTCAATCATTCTTGTGATAACGGGCTTGAGTTCTTCGCCGTCAAGCACCTGATTACGCTGACGGTAGATAAGCTCTCTCTGACGGTTCATAACGTCGTCATACTGAAGAACGTTCTTTCTGATAGCGAAGTTTCTGCCTTCAATCTTCTTCTGTGCGCTTTCGATGGTGTTTGAAATCATCTTTGCTTCGATGGGCATATCTTCGGGAGTTTTAAGAGTGTTCATAACGGCGGTAATTCTTTCGCCGCCGAAAAGACGCATAAGGTCGTCTTCAAGCGAAAGGTAGAAACGGCTTGCGCCGGGGTCACCCTGACGTCCCGCACGTCCGCGGAGCTGGTTGTCAATACGTCTTGATTCGTGACGTTCCGTACCGATGATACAAAGACCGCCCGATTCTCTTACTTTTTCCGCTTCGGGAGCAATTTCGTCATCATATTTCTTTTCAAGAGAAGTGTAAAGTTCTCTTGCGTTGAGAATTTCTTCGTTATCTGTTTCCGCAAAACCCGTTGCCTCTGCAATGAGTTCTTCCGAGTACCCCAGACGGCGCATTTCAGATTTTGCAAGATATTCGCTGTTACCGCCAAGCTTGATATCGGTACCGCGGCCTGCCATATTGGTCGCGATTGTTACTGCACCGAGTTTACCTGCCTGAGCAACGATTTCAGCTTCTTTTTCGTGGTGTTTTGCATTAAGAACTTCGTGCTTGATACCTTTTTTCTTAAGAAGGACGCTGAGAAGCTCTGATTTTTCAATTGAGGTTGTACCTACAAGCACGGGCTGACCTTTTTCGTGGCATTCCTCGATGAGCTGGATTACTGCAAGATACTTTGCCTTTTCGGTTTTGTAAACCGCATCGGGAAGGTCCTTTCTTACCATCGGCTTGTTGGTGGGAATTTCGATAACGTCAAGACCGTAAATCTGGTTGAATTCAGCTTCTTCGGTCATTGCGGTACCCGTCATACCCGAAAGCTTTTTATAAAGACGGAAATAATTCTGGAAGGTGATTGTTGCAAGAGTTTTGCTCTCGTGTTCAACGTTAACGTTTTCCTTGGCTTCGATTGCCTGGTGAAGACCCTCGTTATAGCGTCTGCCCTGCATAATACGGCCTGTGAATTCGTCAACGATAAGCACCTGGTTATCCTTGACAACGTAGTCAACGTCACGTTTCATAACACCGATTGCTTTGATTGCCTGGTTGATATGGTGCTGGACGGTCATATTGTCGGGGTCCATCAGGTTTTCAACGTTGAAGAAGGATTCAGCCTTTGCAACACCCGATTTGGTGAGGGTTGCGGTTTTGGCTTTCTCGTCAACTACGAAATCGCAATCGTCGTCAACAAGGTCTTCAACGTTTTCCTTTGAATCAACTTCCTTGATTTTAGTATATTTGAGAGAAAGGGCAAAACGGTTTGCCATTTTGTAAAGGTCGGTTGATTTTTCGCCTCGACCCGAAATGATAAGAGGTGTTCTGGCTTCGTCGATAAGGATGGAGTCAACCTCGTCAACAACGGCAAAGTTATGGCCTCTCTGAACTTTATGCTCTTTGTAAACAACCATATTGTCACGAAGATAGTCAAAGCCCATTTCGTTGTTTGTACCGTAAGTGATGTCGGCGGCGTAAGCTTCTTTACGCTCGGGATTTTCCTTTTCGTGAACGATAAGACCGACGGTAAGACCCATAAAACGGTAAACCTTGCCCATCCATTCGCTGTCGCGTCGTGCAAGATAATCGTTAACGGTAACGATATGAACGCCGTCGCCCGAAAGAGCGTTGAGATATGCGGGGAGGGTAGCAACGAGAGTTTTACCTTCACCCGTTCTCATTTCGGCAATTCTGCCCTGATGCAGAATGATACCGCCGATAATCTGTACGGGGAAATGCTTAAGACCGATTACGCGCCACGATGCTTCGCGGCAGGCGGCAAAAGCTTCGGGAAGAATATCGTCAAGGGTTTCTCCGTTTGCAAGTCTTTCTTTGAATTCGGGAGTTTTTGCCTGAAGCTCGGCGTCGGTAAGCTTTGAAAACTTTTCTTCAAGAGCAAGCACCTTATCGCAGAGCGGACGGATTCTTTTTATTTCTTTGGTTGAATAGTCGCCAAAGATTTTTGCTAAAAAGCCCATTTCAATCACCTCGTAGGTTGTTTTTTGTTTTGTTTATTGAAAAAAGATTGTATTCTTTCAGATGCTGTGTTAAAATCAAAGGGAAATAAAATTTAAAGGAGCAGGAAATATGCCTAAAAGAGAAGACTATATTTCGTGGGACGAATATTTTATGGGAATCGCAATGCTTTCGGCACGCCGCAGTAAGGACCCCAGCACACAGGTAGGTGCCTGCATTGTAAACGGAAACAACAAGATTATGTCGGTCGGCTACAACGGTTTCCCTCAGGGCTGCAGCGATGACGATTTCCCCTGGGACCGTACAGGCGACGATTACAACACAAAATACCCTTACGTCTGCCACGCAGAGCTTAATGCCATTCTCAATAACGGCGGCTCAAGCCTTAACGGCTGCAAAATCTACGTTGCTCTTTTCCCTTGCAACGAATGTGCAAAGGCAATTATCCAGAGCGGAATAAAAGAGGTTATTTATCTTTCCGATAAATATGCCGAAACCGTGGGAGTCAGAGCTTCAAAGAGAATGTTTGACAGCGCGGGAGTCAAGTACACCCAGCTTAAACTCAGCCGTGACGGAATCAACATTGATTTCAGAGCGGAAAATATTTAAAACTTATAAATAACGCTACCCGACTGTGAACCGTCAGCAGTGATTGCTCTGCCGCTCATTACGCTGTTTTCATCGAGCCATACGAAATCCGAAAGCTCGCTGAAAAGCATGGGCTCACTGTAGATAACGGGCTCTGCCGAGCCGTCTGCGGTGCAGAGAATAAGCGTCTGGATTACGGTTCCGTTAGCGTTGGTTTTGCCGAACTTTGCAAAGACAGCCTTTGTGCCCTCTTTGTTCATTGAAAAGTAATCGGCATCCGAAATATCAATATCTGCAAGAGTCTTGGCTGTGCCGGTCAGAAGGTCGGTAACAACAAGGCTCTTTCTGTTTATAAGGTAGTTGCCGCTGAGCATATAATCGGCAAAGAAATCGCCCTCAAAGTTTGCAAGAACGGTTTCTGCTCCGCCCATATTAACTATGTTGGCAAAGCCTGTATCTGTCTTTTTAAGGTAGTGCATACCGTTTGCATCGTTGACAAACCACATTCCGATGATATCCTTGGCAATGATTTCGGGTCTGTAGTTGTTTGAAAGCACCATAATATCACTTCTGATGCCTCTTTCTTCACCTGTGTAGTTTCTTGAAGAAATGAAATATTTTGCATCGCCGAGATTTGCTATGAATTCATCGGTAAGCATTGTCCAGTCGTTTCTGTAAGCGCCGTTTTTATCGATAAGGCGGGTATTGTTTGAAACGTATGTTGAAGCCTTGCCTGTCGAAAGGCTGAAATTATAAATTTCAGAATAGATTTTTTCTGATTTGTAGAAATTCTCTTTTTCAAAGTCTGCAAGCAGAAGGTGACCCTCACCGTAGCCGGCGGGCTTATTGATAAGCTTTACGAAAGCGTAGGAATAAACCTCAACGCTTGCGTCCATATCGGAGGTGAAAACACCGCAACCGAATACTTTGCCGTCTTTTTCAATATATTTAACGGTAACGGGGATGTTTTCTTTTGAAGCTCTGAGAGAGGTTGAAACCTGCTTGACCTCAAGAGAAGAAGCGGTGAAAGCACCGTCTGTATACTCATAGAAAGTGATATTGTTACTTAAATCGGCGGTGAAATAAATACCGCTCAGGTCAGTGGGCAGAAAGATTTCACCGTTTTTGCCCGCAACGGAAACGGCTTTGGTGTATTCGCTGTCATTAAAAGAGAACTCAACCGTCTGATTTTTTAGAGCAAGGGGTGAATTGCCGTTTTTATTCCTTGTTACAAAAAATACTGCTATTGATGCAACCATTGCAACAGCAAGTATGATTGCAACGATTGTTAAAGTTTTTTTCTTCATCTTTTTTCTCCTCACAGTTCTATAGTAAGTTCGACGGGACAGTGGTCCGAGCCGAAAATTTCGTTGTGGATTTTAGCATCAACAAGATTGCCGTTAAGTCTTTCGGAAGTTATAAAATAGTCGATTCTCCAGCCCGAATTCTTTGCTCTTGCCGAGAAGCGGTAGCTCCACCAGGAGTAGACGTTTTCAAGGTCGGGGTAGAAATATCGGAACGTATCGGTAAAACCGCACGCAAGCATTTCGGAAAACTTGCCGCGTTCTTCGTCGGTGAAGCCGGGATTCTTGCGGTTTGTTTTGGGGTTTTTAAGGTCTATTTCTTTATGTGCAACGTTTAAATCACCGCAGAAAATAACGGGCTTTGTTTCGTCGAGCTTCTGAATATAAGCTCTGAAAGCATCCTCCCAATCCATACGGTAATCGAGACGAACAAGGCCGTCTCTTGCGTTGGGGACGTATACGGTGATGAAATAATAGTTTTCAAATTCAAGGGTAATAACTCTGCCTTCTGTATCGTGCTCGGGAATTCCGAGACCGTAGGTAACGCTCAGAGGCTTTTCTTTTGAGAAAACAGCCGTACCCGAATAACCTTTCTTCTCGGCGTAATTCCAGTATTGATTATAGCCGTCAAGAACAAGCTCGGCCTGTCCCTCCTGCATTTTTGTTTCCTGCAGGCAGAAAATATCGGCGTCAAGTGCGGCAAAGCTCTCATAAAAATCCTTATTAAGGCAAGCCCTTATTCCGTTAACGTTCCACGAAACAAATTTTTTAACAGCCATATCGCACAATCCTCCATTATATAATAAAACATTATAACACATAATTTCGGTTCTGTCACCATTAAATAATTAATATTATATGAATATAAAGTGAAAAGTTTTTATTTTTTATTTATCTTGACAAAAGCCTGTTTATGTAGTATTTTTAAGATAAGCGAATGTGCAGAGTGTATTAATGTACATTCTGCCGAAAAAAAACATTTTTCAGGAGGAAAACCACATGAAAAAGATTCTCGCACTCCTTGTTGCTCTTGCAATGGTATTCGCATTTGCAGCTTGCGGCAAGGATAAGGAAGAAACAGAAACAACTACAGCCGGCACAACAGTAAACATTGACGCTGAAATGGACGAACTTCTCAACAATGACAACGCTGAACCCGCAACAGAAGTTGTTACCAACGTTGACTCAGACGGTAACGTTGTTACAGAAGTTGTTACAGAAGCAGCTCCTGCAGGCTTCAACTCAACTGATCCCGCAGAAGTAGCAGCATTCTACGTTGCAGCATCAAACAAGACAAGAGATGACGGCAAAGAACCCGCAGGTCACCAGACAATGGCTCTTGCAGGCGAAATTTCAGGCGACGGTGCTATCGGCACAGTTCTTGAAGTTCTCAACCCCATTGTTAAGGACGTTCTTGCTGACAACTCAACATCAACAGACTACATCCCCGGTGCAAGCAGAGGCGACCTTCAGGCTGGCGACATCAAAGAATGCGTAGCTAAGACAGACGCTAACGGCAACACCACTCTCTTCATCAAGCTTAAGTCACAGACAGACGGTCCCGACTGCGACGGTCATGAAGCTGGCCCCGTAGCAAGAGGTATCGGTACTCTCGGCAGCATTGACACAGCTCTTGAAGAACTTGGTGCAGAAATCCACTCAGGCAGAGATACAGTTAAGCTTACTTACAAAGATGCATACATTAAGTGTGTAGTTAATGCAGACGGCTACATTGTTAGCGGTACATGGCATTACATCGTTGACATCAACATCGGCAGCGCAAAGGCTAAGATCAGCTTCCTTACAGCTAACCTTAAGAACCTCAAGGCTGCTGTTGAATACACAGTTAGCATCTGATTGCATTAAATAACACGGAGACTCGCTTGGGGTATCCTCCATAAGGAAGTTACCCCAAGGTGGCTCTTGCAGTAAAACTAAATAATGTTTTTTGTGAACGGTATAGCTTCGGCTATGCCGTTATTGCTTTATGTTTTTTTGAAATATGTTGTTGGTACGCTTCTTCCATTTTTTCAGCAGAAAGCATTTTAATTATCCCGGCACCGTGATAGTAGATATCTACGGTCTGATGCCGTTTGCCGTCAATCTTTTCAGGTGCAGAAACAGCTATTTTCTCAATGAACTCGTGAACTAACTCCGGTGTAAGTTCTGTCAGTCGGGTTATTCTTTTTGCCCGTTCAATGAAATGCTGTAAGCCTTCACATTTAATTTCCGTTTCTTCCAAAAAAGTTTCAATTTCAGGAACTCTGTCTTTTAATTCCTGTTGTTCATCTTCCAAGGATATTGATAGTGTTGCAAATCGCTCATCGGATATTTTACCTCTTGTGTTATCTTCATACAGAGTTTGGATTATGCGGTCAATTTCTGCAATTCGCTTCTTTGCTTTTTCAAGTTCCTTGCGTTTCAGTTTCAAATCTTTTTGATGATTCAAATCCAATTCCTCAATCTGCTTTGCTGCAAAGTCTTCTTCAAAGCATTGTACATACCATAATACTCTCTGCATATTTTCAAGAACAAGATTGTAGATTACTTTCTCACGGATATAGTGTGCCGTGCAAGAACTTGTATCTCTGCGGAATGATGAACAAAAGAAAAAAGCTTGCTCTCTTTTGTAATTGTTAGTTGCACCGTAATATAATTTTTCACCACAGTCATCACAGTATAACAGTCCTGAAAACATACTTGTAAATCCTGTTTTGGGATTCCTGCGTTTGTTCTTTCTGAGACTTTGCACCAACTCAAACTTTTCTCTGCTGATAATAGCAGGATGTGTGTCGGGAAATATCTTCCATTCATCAGAAGATCTTTCTATTCTCTTTTTACTTTTGAAAGATTTTGTAGTGTAACGAAAGTTAACCGTATCACCGCAGTATTCTTGTTTGGATAAAATTGAAGCAACAGTATCCGAACACCAGTTGTGAAGTATTGCAGGTTTGTAGCCGCATTTTCTTTTTATACTGCTCCAATATTCAGTCGGTGTCATTACTCCGTCTGCTTTTAATCTCTTGGCAATCTGCGCAGGACCAAGTCCCGAGATGCACATATCAAAAATTCTGCGGACTACTTCGGCAGCAGGTTCATCGACAATCCACTCTTTCTTGTTATCGGGATTCTTCATATATCCGAAAGGTGGATTTGTTGTCAGAGGTATTCCTGACATACCCTTGCTCTGCATTACTCGGCGTACCTTTTCACTTGTATTCTTTGCGTGCCATTCGTTGAATAAGTCTTGCATCGGCACAAGGTCACTCAAACCTTTTGCGGTATCAATATTATCCATTATCGCAATATACCTGATGCCTAATCTTTCAAATTCTTCTTCAAGCAGCTGACCGACAACCAATCGGTTACGTCCTAATCTTGAATGATCTTTGACAACAAGATTTTCAATCAGACCTTGTTCGGCGAGTTCAAGTATTTCCGTGAACGCAGGTCTTGCAAAAGTAACTCCTGAGTATCCGTCATCAAAAAAGAATCGAGGATTAGGCAGGCGATTATCTTTTGCATACTTCTCCAGAATGGCTCTTTGAGATGTGATTTGTCAAGGGTATTTTCTACAAAAAGTTTATACTGTATAGATATATTAAAATAATATAGCCCTCAACCCGTTTGAGTTGAGGGCATTTTTTGTCGCTTAGCCAAGTGCTGAATTGTTAATCAAAGATATAAAGTATTCACTTAATTCTTTGGGAACATCAATAATTAAGGTCTTGTCTTCAGGCATAACTTCGTAATATCTGTAAACAAGAGCATTGTCTAAGATGCTGAAAGATTTGGCATCGACAGAAAACAACCCGTCATTACTGGACATTTTGAAGCGATATGCTTTGTCGCCAAGACTTGATGTTGAAACAGCCTTTGTATTGTTTGTTCCTGCAAAAGCATTTGGGTCGTAGGCGTTTTCTTCGCAAAAGGCTAAAAGCTCATTGAGTTTGACAATATCCATTTTATCCACATCAATGGTTTCAGATGAAACACCATTAGTTTTAATAATGCATTGATATGTAAAATTGTTTGAGTCAGAGTAGTATCTTTTTAGCTCTTGCCATTGGTCATCACGACAATAAACACTCTCCGGTGCACCTGAAACTTCCGAATTTACATTGTAAAGTAAATCGTATTTTGTTTCTTCTATACGGTGATATTGACCTGTGGTATCTTTGAGAACAGCTTCATCATTATATTTGGGATTTCGCAGTATTAAATCACCTTGGAACTTATTGCGGTAAAGTACACCGTCAACCATAATTGCAGTTGTACCTACGGTAGATTCGTTGTATTCTTCTACGATGAGCGAGTCGTATCCACTAGATAAAGAAGGGTTTTCTGTATCGGTTTCTGATGAGTTTATTGCACACGAGGATAACATAAGCAAAGTGAATATACATACTAAAATAGCTTCAAAAGTTTTCACTTATATTCATCCTTTCATATTTAATCTTAAATTACCCCCTGCTATCTTAACGATAACAGGGATTTTAGGACTTGTGAAAAAAGTTATGAATACCGGCATCAATTGTCATAGAAAGCAAAAAACAATTGTTACTGAAATTAATATTATTTTAACTAAATATACTCTTTCGTCTTTATTCTAATGAAAAATTTAAAATTATGTGAAATCAACTACCGACATTTGTTAAACTATTATTTAATGGGATTTGAGCTAAAACACCTTCGTATTCCTCCAAAGAACTAATTTTGGGGAATAGTGTCAACTGCACCAAACCTACTTTTTGAGGGTTTTCAGTGTCGACAATTTGCCAAGAGGCATAAAGTCTATATGTTTCACTGTTTGTCTTAAATTCAATTCGCAATTGTCGGTGACTTTCTCCATAACCGTATGCAATGTGGTCTCCACCATCAGCATAAAGATAATCGCCGTGTATTACATCACCTTCAAACGACTCAAAGAATCTCTCTATATTTTCTGTAGTTATTTCACCAGTACTTTTTGCAGCCTCAGAATACATATTTATCAAAGATTCTGCATCTCTGTTTTTGATAGCATCAATTATTTCTTCTGCAACTGCTTTTTCTCCGGGAAAAGCCAATTGCTGTTGATAGACTAATAATGTACCCGAATCAGGAAAAAGCATAAGAAGAAACGAAATAATAACTGCAAGAATTTTTGCCATAATAAAAATCTCCTTTGTTTAATAGGTAACAGTAAATTGGTATTCGTTTTTGTTGTCGTCGGTATACGGTGGGTAACAAATCATATTAATTTCGTCCCATTTGTACTCTGTGTTTTGATTATTAATATACTCTAAATAGAACGGTTCTCTTAAACTAGGATCTGTAAAACGCACTTTTAAATCCACTTTAAGTAAATCAATATCTGGCAATTGTATTTCAGGAGTAAAAGAACATACCCACCAATTTTTCTGAACAAGGTGGTTAAGTTCTTCACCTCCGTAGGTGATGGTCATGTCTACATCAAGAGTTAAGTCTGTATCTACATCATAAAAATCTCTTTCAGCATAATAATCAATAAATGTATGATAAATTCCTATTTCAGCCCCGGCACCTAAATTCCAATAATCGCCTTTCCAAATCCATATAACATAGTAGTTTGTTGGGAAAAGTGAGGACAATAAACCTGTATTTTCTGTTTCAAATTTGTATAGATCTCTAAAAATCGGTCCGCCAAGGCTGAAGAAAAAATCATATATAGGGGTGTATCCAACCAAACTTTGCCACATATGCTTTTCTTCTACACTTGTATAGCTTTTATATTTCTTATTACCATCATCTTGTTCAAAGCCAAGGAATATCCTGCCCACGGAGCACCAAAAGACATATCAACAGGCATAAAGTGTCTTAATCCGGTTTTATAATCAAAAGTATTACCTGAAGAAGGAATTAAAGGTAGTAAAACATGCGCTCCTGACCATAAAACAATAGATAGTCCTATTCCGGCTGGTTTCAACGCAAAGTTGGCATCTGTGTCCTCTACTAACTTGTTTAGAATATCATTTGATATATCAGCAACTACAGTATCAGTAATTGGTTTTAATTCTTTTGCTATGAAAGAACTAGCATACCAAACAGGCTCTTCTATAAAATCAAAGATTGCACTCCAAGTTATAGGTTCTGTGCCAAATGGGTCAACATACATAACAGGATTATTATTACAGTAAGCATACATATTGTTTCCTGTAATTGTATTGCCTGCAATAAAAACGCTGTCAGGACTTATAAATCTGCCCCACTCAGGATTGTAATATCTTGAATTAAGATAATACCAATTTGTTTCGGTATCGTAATAATAACCTCTGTAACGAATAGGGTTAATTGCTGCCATATTTCCTGTGGAATAAATTATGTTACCATATGCATCATATCTATATTTGGCAACGACATTACCTTCGCCGTCAACAATACCAGAAATATCGTTCAGCAGACTTCTTAAATAGTAATACGGTGTACCATTATGGAGGAAACCTACCAGATTTCCGCCTGCATCATATTGGAAGTCTATGGTGTTTGTGCCATCAGTCTGACGCATTAACAAATCGCCAGAATAAAGATAATTGGTTGTTTCACCATCAACAGTTTTCTGTACTCTATGACCTTGTGAATCATATACATAACTGATGTTTTTACCATTACCGGTTATACTTGCAAGCTGCGTGCCTCTCTGCCAAGTATAGTTATAACCATCAAAGGAAAGAGGGTTGCCGTTAGCATCATAGGTAATTGCCTTACCATCAACCGCAGTTAATTGGTCTTTCCAGTTTTCGTTGCCATAAGTAAATGTATGAATCGGTTCATACCAAATACCAACAGATGTAATGTTTCCGGCGGCATCATAAGAATACACATACAAATCATCTGAAGTGTAGTTTTCTATTACTCTGCCTAATCCATCATAAATATAGTCAAACGACTGTTGGTCTACGCCTTCATAGCTATAATAGAAACTTCCGTCATCATTATACTCAAAGTAATAAACCTGAAGATGATCTCCATCTTTGGTTTCATCAATAATTTCTTCAATCTGATTGCTTGTAGTAGCTACACCATCAGTGGCTCCATCTTTATACTTGATTGTTCTGATAACAGGACCGTATGAATAACTTTCGACTCTGCCAAAATCATCATAATTGTAGTGAATCAATGTGTTGTCAAGAGTATCAATAACAACATCTTCAGGCATACCCTTTTCGTTAGTATAATATTTGCCCGAATATATATTAACATTGTCATCACTAAATGTCAATCTTGCAAGTTCCCCTGACATGCTGTAGTCGTAAGTTGTTTGGGTACCGTCACTTCCGGTAACTCTGAATGGCAAATCGTAGAAAGCATAATCATACTGGTACGATGTGTTTGTAACATTATCTACAGTTTTTGATAATCTGTCATTTTCGTTATAATAATATTCGGAAATCTGAGTACCATTCCAAGAATCACCAACTAAGCGATCACGACTGTCATAAACAGGAGTATAATAAGCGTTATTTGCATAAGTTACCTGTGACAACATTTGTCTGTCATTATACGAATTGGTTGCCAAAGTCTGTGTTCCAACCTTGCTTGAAGTAACTCGATTCTGAGAATCATATTCATATGAATATGTTGTACCATTCTTTGTGATGGTTTGGGGTAGATAATTTTCGTAAGTAAAGCTTGTTGTTGATGGAACAGAAGGATCAGCCTCACCACTTGCCGAAAGCAGTTCGTCTGTATTCGGGTCATAGGTGTAAGTTGTGGTGTTGCCGACAGAATCGGTAACACTTGTTAAGAGTCCTTTAGTTATGTTTTCTCCGCTTTCATCGTTGTCGTAAACATACAATGTAGTTACATCTGAAGCATCGGTATGTCCCTTAATATAATTACCGTTTTGATAATAGGCGAAGGTTTCTGTCATTGTGATTTCTTCACCGTTCTCATCTGTGTATATTGTGGTTTGGTTTGTAACCTGACCGGCATCATTATATTCATATTCAATTCTTGTTCCAATGTTATTTGTAGTTGTTGTAACATTAGTTTATTTTTAATTCTCCACTTTTTGTTTGGTAATTGATAGCTTTTTTATTTTTGTGATTTATGATATAATTTTTGAAAATTATGTAACAAATGAAAAAAAATTCCTATTATATTAGTGTAACGGAGTTTTTAGGAGGTGAATATTTATGGATGACAGCAAAATAATTGATCTTTTCTTTGAGCGCTCGGAAAGAGCGATTGTCGAGCTGTCTAAAAAGTATGAAAAAATATGTATGAAGATTTCAATGAATATCCTTAATAATTACGAGGATTCAGAAGAATGCGTGAATGATTCATACTTGGGTATATGGAATACTATACCTCCAAAAAGACCTAATCCGTTGCTTGCTTTTTTGCTTAGGCTTGTTAGAAATCGCTGTATGGACAAACTAGATTATAAATTAGCCGCAAAGCGAGACAGCACTTACACAGCTTGCCTTGATGAATTTGAGTGGTGTATTGAATCAAATCATAGCGTAGAGACGGAAATCGAAGCAAAATTACTATCATCTTACATAGATGAATTTTTGGATTCCTTAGATAAAACAAACAGAATGGTTTTTGTTAGACGCTACTGGTTTATGGATTCTTATAAAGATATTTCATCTTTATCTGGGTTGAGTGAAGGAGCTATAAGGACAAGACTATCACGTTTACGTGAAGATTTAAGGCTATTTTTAAAAGAACGAGGGATTGCAGTATGACAGCAAAAACTTTAATGAATGCAATCGGAGAAATAAGCGATAGGCACATAATTGAATTCGCAGATGTCAGACCTCATAGAAACACTAGAGCAATATGGATAAGCATTGCTGCTCTTGCTGCTTGTTTTGTAATGATCATTTCATCTGTTACTGTATTAAATACTTATTTACACAAGGATACAGTTGAACCCATAACAGCATGTATTGTTAATGATAGTTATTATGAGCTCGTAGTTGATAGTGATATTATAAAAAAACATGGCTTGCCACAAACCATTTCAAAAGAAATGATTGGCAATTATGTAACCACAACTGTCACTACCAATTATAATAAAGGAAAAGTTTATGATTATAATGGTTTGCTTGGTGAATCAGTTTTATTGTTTGAATATGATTCAACTTTATATTATTTGTTTTATTGTAATCCAAACAACAATCAAACGGTTTCTTTTGAATCATTATTGAATCTATTTGGCTTTTCGTCAGAACACCAAATTACCGATGTGAAAATAAACGGAAATAAAACAAGCTCAAACTTTGATATTGCTTTTATGGTTGAAACTTTAAAAAAGTCTAATACAGTTTCATCACATGATTATAAAGGATATAATGGTAATTTTAATTCGGAAATATTAATTGAATTATCAGGAGAAAACACAGATACTCTAGTTATAAAGTACTATCCATATATGAATTGTGCATATTCTGCTTGTACCTATTTTGAGCTATCCTCTGAAGCTGCAAGTGTTTTTGAAAATCAAATAAATATTAATTAATGTATTCCATAATATTATCCATAAAAAAGAAAAGGAGAATATAATATGCGAATTAAGAAAATCATTAGCTTAGTTTTGTCGCTAGTTATGGTTACCTCAATTTGTGCTTTTTCAAATCCGGCATCTGCTGCTGGTGGTATGGCGTTTTCTGTAGGTACAGATTATGGCCTTTTGGAAGTTGACACAAGTGGAGATGCTAGCCTCTCATGATAAAAATTCTATAGAAGAATTGTGTGATAGGGTGATTAATATAAAGAATGGCGAAATCGAGAGCTAATCACATTTGTTACACATAGAAATGTTGAAACGTATTTAGAATTCAATGTGTTAATAATATAAAAATTTCGAGCTATGTTCCTTCGTTTTTTGAACATAGCTCGAAATTTTTATATACGAAGCCATCTGAACCCAATCAAGATGGCTTCGGAGAATGAACTGGTTGATAGAATGCGATATCACACAGTCCATAACTCATTAAATAAAACTGTGATAATTAATTTGTTTGAAAATATGAATAATTAATGATAAATAATAATGTTCTTATAGATTTGAAAATCGTTCTATATATAACCCAAAAACACAAAAATTAAATACATAAAAAATGATTTTGTCAATATATTTTGCAAAATTGCGGTTTTAGGATGCAAAAACGCTTATTTAAGTGCAAAATAATTGATTGAAATAGTTTCCCAAATTCACAATATACTTTTTATAGTTCGAATCAATAAAAGTTGCATCATCGTAGATTTATATCGTAACTTCGATGTTAAGCGGGATAACCCCACAACAGATTTATGTCTGTTGCAGGGATTATCTTTCCTCTCTGCCATGTTTAATGTTTTTCTTTCGGTTCGGAGTTGATTTGGCTTGTGATAGTCTTTGTAATACAGAGCGGGAATCGTCCTGTTCGCCGAGAAAATAATTAACATCACGGATGCTGTAGTTGAATCTTGAAGTGACAAGCTCTTTTCCGTTACTGCGAATAATCTGACTGCTCTGTACTTCTTTATCGTAGCGAAGTTTAAGCTGTTCCTCTCGAAGCTCGTTAGGGTCAAAATCGGTTGCACTTTTTTTCATTTCTTTGTACTCTGCAACAGCCTTTTCAATTTCTTCCGAGTATTTTTGTTCTTGCTTTGAAATAATATCAAGCTTCTTTTCCAAAGCAGCAACATAAGACTTTACATTCTCAATGGTATATGTTTCGGTGCAATAAAGGTTATTTAATATAATTTTCTTTTCGTTTTGCAGTTCTTCAAGTTCTTCTGTGAGTTCGGATATCCTCTTTGCAAATTCACGGTGTTTCAAAATCATAATAACGGGAATTGATTGTTTTTCTTTGATTAAGGTTTTTCGCTCGGTTGACTTTTTCTTAATCTCGTCAACAATATCCTTGTAGTTTTCAAGTTCGGGTGTTATACTTCTTAATGTTCGTATTATCTCATTATGCTCAACAAATCCCGAAAGAATCTTGTAGCGTAAAACAATGAGATTCATTCGTATGCTTTCCAATGCTTCTGCAATAGCGGGAAGTGTGTTTGCAACAGCTTTCTTTAATTTTGCAAACTCGGATTTGAGAGTTCTCAATAATCGGTTGTCAGCCTTTATTTGTCTGTTAAGTTCGCATCTTTCGGAAATTATACCCTTTTCTTCAAGCCTTCTCGCAATTACTCCTTCGTGAACGGTAGGCTGTTCATCAAGACCTCTTTCGGAATGACTGCGTGAATCAATATGGTTTTCGGGTTCAAGATATTTGTTTACTTCGTCTGCCCACGCTTTACGCCATGATATAAGCTGTTCATCGCTGTTCCATCGCTCGGAGATGGGATTCTGTCTGCCGTATTTGGTGCTTTTGGGATATTTTGATGCTCTTTCATAACTTTCCGCTTGTGACGGCGGAAGGTATTTCTTTTTGCCGTTTACCATATACGGATACTGTTTCTCCCAACCTTCAAAAACAGCTTTTGCATATTCGGATGAAGTAAAGCCTTTTTCTTCTCCGTTTCGAATGCAGAGATATTCTTTTTCGGTTTTGTGCTGCCACGTTCCGTTTTCGTTAAGCGGTCTGACAGTCAGCATAATATGTGCGTGAGGATTGTGTCCGTCTGTGTTGTGAATTGCAACATCGGCACACATTCCGTCTGCAACAAAATTCTGCCGGATAAATTCAGTCAGTATCTTTTGCCAACCGTTTTTATCAAGCTCAACGGGAAGTGCAACAACAAATTCACGGGCAAGTCGGCTGTCTTTTGTCTTTTCGGTTTCTTCTACCGCATTCCAAAGAACGGCTCTGTCAAGCCATTCTCTCGGTGCATATTCGGGAAGAAACACCTGTTGCCAAACCAAGCCCTGTTTTCGTGTGTAATCGTGATTGATGCCGTCATAATCATTGAGTATCTGAGAACAGCTCATATATGCCGAAGCAGCAACAGCACTTCGTCCCGTGCCTCTGCTTATTACCTTTGCTTCAAGGTGGTATATTGCCAATAAATATCATCGTCCTCTCTTTGTTTTGTTTCTTTTCGCAAAAAGAAAATGAGTGTCGCATAAACGATACTCATAGCTGCGACAAAACTGCCGGTGGCAGATTTTCGCAGACAGACGGTGTGCTGTGTGAAAATACCCGTCTGTGCGGACAATGATAGCGATTCGGAATAAATGCTCATTGTCCGTAGGCTTCCGCAGAAGCCTTATCCGCCTCGCAGAGCGCACGACCACCGCTTTAAAGGGGACCCCGCAAAGTTGTAAACTTTGTGGGGAAAGGAGGAGCAAGGAAGCAGCCGAAGTTTTCGCCAAAGGCGGAAACGGAGGTAAGCGAACTTTGCGACGACGCAGTGGTGAGTAAGTGCGGCCTTCGGGATAAAAAAGAATGAGCGTCCCGGTTTCCCGAAACGCTCTGAAGGTTATGTTGGTTTTAGTATGTTGCACAGATAGCTCTCCAACTCATCGAGGCTCATTGAAGCTGACTGAGGAAACGCTTTTTCAAGAATCGCACCTTCCTGAATAAGCCTTCGTGTTCGTGCTTTGCGTTCCTTTACTCTGTCTCTTGCCTGTGCTTCTTCAAGTCTGTGCTTTGCCTGCAACAGTTTTTTCTCGTTTTCGTTCATTTTGTACTCCTTTATACTGAAAATTTGATTGTTTGGTATCAACTGTATCGGTTTTGATATAGAAAAAGTACAAAAGCAGTACCGCTTTGTGTTTTTCTCCTTAATGACGGAGAAAACAGCAGCGGATACTGCTTGTTTTGGTATCACAATAATTTTTTTCGGTATCATTTCGGGTTGTATCGGTATCAAAAGCTGTCGGCAAAATCCAATGCCGCATCGCTTACCGAGGATTCGGATTTTTCTTCGTGTTCCGCTTTTGCTTGGGGTTGCTGTAATAACTGAATAAGACTGCCGAATGTAGCAGAAGAATTTTTGCATAATCCCGTTTCTATCGTTTGCAGTATCCTGTTCAAAAAAGCATCTTCTTTTTCCCGTGTTTCAAGATAGGGGTCATTGGCTGATTTCTGTTCTCGTTCAAAATATTCACACAACGCACAAATAACGGCTTTGCTGTATGATTTGTATTTCTTTCTGTCCATACTTTGCAGATACTCCCAAGCCTTTCTGTCTGCTTCGTTTTTGAGGTTAAACCGTATGTTGGTGCTTACTGTTTTCTTCATAAAGTATCACCGCTTCTGCGAAGTTTTTTCAAGGATAACTGCTCATATCCCTTTGCGGTTGCGCAGATGTCATCATTGATTATCACTCGGTTTTTATCGTAATCGGTAAAGTTCTTGATGATACATCCGCCGCCACCGACAACGAAAAGCCTCATAAGTTCGGGATCATATTCGTGTTCACGGAGTATTCTGAAAATACCCTGTGCATATTCTTCCGCCGTGCTTCGGATTGCAGACAAATATTTTTCGGCGATGTCTGCTGTTCCTGTTCTCAACACTCTTTCAATAACGGCATCATCCAATCTGACACCAAATTGCCTCATAATGTTTTCTCTGATTGTAAGAGAGCATTGATTTGTTCCGTATTTCTCTGTAAAACATTTTTTCTCTGTCGGCTGACACTCATTTATATACATAACATTCATTGTGCCGTTGCCAATATCCGCAAGCATATTCGTTCCTTTGAAGCAATGGAGCTTGTCGGAAACTGCGGCAAAGCCTTGGGGAAATATGTCTGCACCTGCAAAATCAATGTGATAGTCAACATTGCGAAAACTGAAATCAACAAATTTGTTTTGGAGCAGATATTTCTTGAATTCTTCCTTCTGCTCTCCAACCCAAGTCAGAGGCAAACCTGCCGCAATGTGAACTGTCGCAAAGGTTTTGTTTCGTACTTTTAGTTCTCTTGCGATAGCGGCAAGTGTCAGAACATAATAGTCTTCATCTGCCATTTTGTCAGATTTAAACTCCTTATGTTCTTCACCAATGATATAGTATTTGCCGTCATAGATTAACAGATTGTTTTTGAAGGTCGGCTCTTTGTCATAAACCGCAACTCCTGTTTTGAAACAACTGTGTGCCGTTTTGATGTTTCCGTATCCGTGGTCGATTCCTATTACTGTAATTTCATTTCTTGAAAAATTCATAATTTAAATTTCCTTCCTTAATTAAAATTTTGACATAAAAAAGCGAGCCGACACGATTTCGGCTCGCTGTGATAATTATTATTCGTTATTCGATTTTTCTTTGTTTCTTCTGGCTTCATTTCGTATCCGCTGTCCCTTGAGCAGACCTTCATATCGGCACTCGTCGCAGCAGTACTTTGCATCAGACCTTGTTGCGGTGAATGTTTTACCGCAGTTTCCGCAAGGAATTTCACGGCTTCGTTTCTTTGCTGCTTCCTGCCTGTAATATGTTGCTCTGCAATTCGGATTGCAAAACAAAGCATTTGAACGCTTAGCCTCAAAGGTTTCTCCGCAGCATTTGCAAGTCAACTCAATGGGAACACCTACGGTGCGTTCGCCGGATTTCAGCTTTTGGTATCTTTCACGGTTGCGTTTACGCTCTTTCTTCAGAAATTCCTGCCGCTTTATTTCTTCGGGTGTAAGTTCAGGCTCGGGCAAATCAAAATGTCCGATGAAATTCAGATAAATCTCAACTTCCTGAGTTCGTTCTCCGTCAACTCTTTCGGGTGCGTGGACAATGATTTTGTCAATAAACTCGTTTATCATCATTGTTGTAAGTTCGGAAAAATCCGTGTATTTCTTTGCCAATGCAATAAACTTCTCGGCTCTGTCGGTATCTTCATTGAAAGAGGAAAGCAATTTATCCGCTTCATCAACAGAGACTTGAAGAGATTTCTGCTCTTCTTCATATTCTGCCATCAGACTGTCAAAGCGTTCTTCAGATATTTTGTCCGTTGCAAAGGATTCATAAAGTTTTTTGATGATATTATCAAGCTCTGTAATCCGCTTGCGTTCCTTGTTAAGTTTTCTTTTGATTTCCTTTGCCGCTTCTGCCTGACGAAGCTGAGAAGCATTTCGTACCTTTTCAATAAATTCATCCTGATTACTGATTGCAAGCGTGCTTATGGTTCGTATGGTGTCGAGAATAAGGGTGCGTAAGTTTTTGGTAGTTATATAGTGTCCCGTACAGGCTTTGTATCTCTTTTGTCGGGAAAGTGTATATGTTGAGCAGTCAAAGAAATCTGAAGGGTAGAAGTTGTTTTCTTTACCGCCTCGGGAACGGTGGTTATACATCTTTTCACCGCAGTCGGCACAGAACACAAGTCCCGTAAGAGGATTTGCTTCTCCGAAGGTATCAATGCGCCTCGGCGTTTTTCTTAACTTCTGTGCAAGCTCCCAAGTTTCTTTATCAACGATAGCCTCGTGTGTGTTTTCAAATATCAGCCAATTTTCTTCCGGGTTTTTGACGGTGTGTTTATCTTTGTATGAAAGCTTATGGTAACGGAAATTTACCGTATGTCCCATATATTCGGGCTTTGAAATTATTTGACCGACAATAAAACCGCTCCAGTTATACGGGTTCGGAAATTCCTCTTTACTCTTCCACACACCTGTTTTTCTCTTGGCAAAATACACGGCAGGGGTTTCAACTTTATCGTCAAACAGAATACGGGCGATTTCATAAGGTCCGAACCCGTCAATGGTTAATCTGAAAATTCTGCGGACAACTTCCGCCGCTTCTTCGTCAATCAGCCAATGATATTTATCGTTCGGGTCTTTCTTGTATCCGTATATCGCACTGTTTGATGTCGGTTTACCCGATTCACCCTTGACCTTTATAGCTGCACGTTGTTTTTTACTCAAATCCCTCAGATACCATTCATTCATAATATTGAGGAACGGGGCGAATTCATTGCTGTTAAGGTCATCGCTGTCAACATTGTTTGCAACTGCAACAAAGTGAACTCCGTATTGTCTGAACATAACTTCGGTGTAAAAACCCGTTTGCAGATAATCTCTGCCTATTCGTGACATATCCTTAACGATAATGTGAGCAATCTTTCCTGCTTCAACATCGGCAATCAGCCTTTTCCAAGCAGGTCGCTCAAAGTTACCGCCCGAATATCCGTCATCCGTATAGTGGATGCAATTATCGTACCCTTGCTGCTGTGCATAGCCTTCGAGGTACTTTTTTTGATTCACAATCGAGTTGCTGTCACCGGTCAACTCGTCATCACGGGAAAGTCTTTCGTATAACGCCGTGATTTTTCCTTCAGTCTGTTTCAATGCCATAGTCAGGCACTCCTTTCAGACTGTCGGCTCATTTGCGGTAATTCCATTATACCACACTTTTCGCCGTTTTCCAGTACTTCATTGCGAACAATTCGTAAAATTTTATCTTCCATAGTTTCGTTACCCGTATCGTTATACACAACCTTTACTTTAAATGTTGTTGCACCGATACGGCGGGTTATATATGAATAATTATTGTCTGCTTTGGTTTTATCCAAATTAAATTTACCTCCTATTGCGATTTTTATTGGTATAGAGTATAATGCGGTTAGTTCCGTTTGCTGTAATCTGCTGTCAGATATATCAGCGAATATTATTCAGATGTCTTATTCAAAAGAATTCAGCCTCCGAAAAGCAAAGCTAATCAAAGGCTGATTCGTTGTAGTGTCTTAAATTAATGTGTCTTACGATTGATTGATACAATGGCATCACTTCTCCTTTCTTTGGTATTGAGAGTAATATACAAAACGGCAAAACATATTACCCCCTCACTTATAGGAGAAAATCGGTATGGTTATCGGAACTGTTTTCGTGAATTTACTTTGAACTTTATTTTAACTTTCTGTTAAGGAGGCGACAAGCGATGATTTCGGAAGATTACGAATATGACGAAAGCCGTATAACCGAAGATGAATCCGGTGATTCAGACGAACAGATACGCCGAAGGCTTGTCGAAGAACAGACCTTGGTGGAAGAGCTTGAAGCGGATGCGGAAGAAAACCCGTTTGAGGAAGATGAAGAAGAAAGCGAAGAATCCGAACGGAAGAAGCTGAAACGGGAAATACAGGCAGAAGCACTTGCCCGACTAGAATCAGCGGCAAGAACGGTCAGCGATTTTGAAAATGTTATCGCTTGGTGGGACAGACTTGATGCTAACCGTGAACGCAGAGAACGGTATCACGAATTAAGCAGAAGCGGTGATGACATACCTTTTGACTACGGTGCTTCAATAAACGAACTCTTCTTTCCCGATACATTGAACAATGTTTTGGAAAAGCAGCTTCGCAAGGGTGATTTTATTGACGATATATTTTACTGCCCGTATGACATACATGAGCTTGTAACGGAAGAATACTTATCTAAAATATTTTACGGTTTGAAAGAAGAACAGAAAGAATTGCTGTTCCTGTGTGCGGTAAGGTTATTCAGTTCGGTAAGGATTGCCGCAATAAGGGGACAAACAGACAGAAACATACGCAAAGTCCGTGCAACAATGCTCCGAAAAATAAGGAAAGAAATGTATGCGGCACTTCTGAAAAAAGAGAACAAAAAGAAAGACAGTCTGACATTACTCGAAAAACAGTTTATGAAAGACTATGTGAAAGAATTGGAGAAATGATTATGAAGAAGCTGATAGAAAACGCAAGTTCCGTTTGGGTAAAATACAGTGAATATGAATGGAAGAAAGCAGAAAACGAAAAACTGTATCTGACTCCGACAAAAACGGCAAAGCCTTCGATTTACGATCCGTTGAAGGAATACCGTCAGTTTGTTCTTGAAGCGATAAACATAGGTCGGATGGGTATGAGCAAGAAACCCGATGAAGAAATACAGAAAGCGATTAAAGATTTTGCTACAAAATACGGTTTATTCGGACTTATGACTGCATTGCCTACAACACCTGATTTTATGGAATACAATGCAGTATATTTACCGAAAAACCAATTCATAAAAGAAGAAACGATGTCAACCGAGGATTATCTTGCGATATTCTTTCCGTTTGATGAATTGGATATTATCAAGCGTGGAGTAGAATCAATATGGAACATTGCGAATGACCGTGAAATGATGGCATTGGCTATGACTATGACAGACAAGCCTATAGCGGTCAGTATGAGTTTTCAGAGGGAATATGCAGAGCCTTACGAATGGATGAAACTGCAATTTACAAGCTGGGCATTTACCTATGTCACAAGTATGCTTTATTACGAGGATTATGACAGATTAAATCAGGAAACCCGTATGATAATGCAGCAGAGCATTTCAGCATTCGGCGGTAATCCTCCGACATACCGTATTGCTTTACTTGATAAGCCTACCGTTATATGGGACTTCCATTCACTTCTGCTTGTAACACAGTTGATGTTCAGTTTTATGCTGACAGATACGAAAAAACCGATACGCTTATGCAAACATTGCACAAATGCTTTTGTTGCCAACAGAGCCGATGCCGTGTTCTGTTCACCGCAATGCAAAAACAAATTCAATGTTTACAAGAGCAGGGCAAAGAATGGAGAGAATGAATAACAAGCGTTTTTTACAATTTATGAACATTTCCAAAAAATTATTGACATAACCCTAGGTCGTGCGTATAATAATAGTAGAGAGTAGCAATACTCCACCGAAAAGTGCCCTGCCACTTTGAGAGCAGATCATTTATGAAAAGTGCCCTGCCACTTTGAGAGCAGATCATTTATGTAAGGTGCACCACGACCTTAACTGTGGTCTTTAATGAGCGGAAGGGGCGATTTATTTCGCCTCTTTCTTTTTCAGGAGTCATTGTTATGGATAAACTTAACTTTTATACGGTTGATTTGGCATATGTCGATTTGTTAAAATCTGCAGAAACAAGCAAAAGAGGATTCACTCGTGTCCCTAATATGGATTACGGAGAGGAACGAAAACCAAAGTTTTTGTGCGGTATCATTCTCAATGTGGGCAATACTGATTATTATGTGCCTGTTACATCATATAAACAGCAGAAACCTGACAACTTTCTGATTTATAGTGATAACGGACAAGTTGTAGGTTCTTTACGTTTTAACTATATGTTCCCAGTACCCAAAGAACTTCTAACTGAAAGACGAATTGATTCCGAATCAGATAGAGCATATCGTTCACTATTGGCACAAGAATTACAGTATTGCAGAAAAAATCAAGAAGATATTTTACATCTTGCGGAGCGTACATACAAACGAGTTCTTCTCGGCAAAAATCCTGGATTGGTAGCAAATAGTTGTGATTTTAAGCTTTTGGAAGAAGTTTGCAGTAATTATATATCAGAAAAGTCTGTTTCGCATCAACAAGCAAGTGATGTATACGAAAAGAAACCAAGCGTTCTTGAAAAATTGAACAAAGCAAAACAAGAAATCGCAGCTTCAAGCTCTGCAGCAAAAGCCAAAAAGCCTCACAACCGTGATGCCAGATAACAGTCATAACCACCAGCTAAGCTGGTGGCTTGATTAAGCCCTAAAAGGGCTTTTTACCGGCAAGCATCTAAAGACGCACTAAACATTCTTTCTTCTGCATCTACTGCTCCACCGCCCGTAAACGGGCACAAGCTTTTCTTTCCGAACTTGTGCTAACTTTTAACTTATTTACAAGTCACTCGCTCCGCTCGATGCTTAAAGCTAAAGCTTTTGACGGAGGTAACCTCCACCGGCAGAGCCGGTGGTTTCCAAAGCCAAACAAAAACGCCGTGCTTTATGATTTAAGCACGGCGTTGACTATTTTTTATACTGTATAAACAATTTCGTTTAGAACAATTTCTTCTGCTCGGTTATGTATGTTATTCATACGGCAAACCCATTCCATTTGGTCGGATGCTTTTAATTCTTCCGTAACACCTTCCTGTTTTGCCATTGCATTGCAGAGAAGTTCCATTCTCTCATTACAACATTTGTCCGTTTCGGCAAGGTGTTCGTTTAGTTTGCCGTTCATCACCAATTTTGTATAGATAACATTATGGTGGTTTTTCAAAAATGTCTGACGAATACGCCCGTATTTGCCTATTGGATAGTTTGTTGATTTTGGTAACACAAGGTTGGGGATGAGATAATCTCCGACTCGGCGGTATGTCCCGCCCATTTCTTCAAAATGTGATTTCATAAGTATCAGCTCCTTTTTATGTTGAAATATAAGCGGTTATGCGGATTTTTTACTCCTTTCCTATAACTGCTTTTCTATTCACCACAAATGAGCCGCAGTCATATATGTATTAGATGGCAGAAACCACCCTTTACATATTAACTCTTGATTTTTGATGCTGCCCGACACATCTTCGTTTTCATCGTCACGAGAAAGTCGTGCATACAGGGCAGTTATTTTTTGACTTGACTGTTTTTTACTCATATAACTCCTTTCTACAGTCAACATGATATGAATTGTAGGACATGCTTATCATATCATATCTTTTCACAAAGTACAACACTTTAAAGTGTGAAATTGCACTATTTTTGTTTTAGTATTCGTTCTGTTTTTTCTCTCAAAGTTTCAGATGAATCCGAATTAAAATGTGTACGCACGGTGTAAACTGTTCCGCTGATTTCTTTTTCGAAATCAATCTTGCGTGGAAATTGTTTACTCCGAAACCAAGCAATACGTTCCGACTTTGTCATTGATGAAAGTATGTTTTCGATTTGCGAAATGTTATTAAGCATTTTAGTTATGAGATTATGTTCATTGTCGGTCAGGTTAATAATTTCATAATTCATTTACTATCTCCTTTCTTTGGTTTTGATATTTTTCTTTAAGGGTTTCAGGGAATTTTCCCTGACAAGCGGATTTGTCCGTACAGATTCAGTGCTTGTTGAGACTGAAGTCGAAACAAGCCTTTTTGTGGCTACAAATTCAGTGCTTGCTGAGACTGATGACATGGCATCGAAAAGTCTTGGCAAGCGGATTTGACGGGACAAATCCATTGCTCGTTAAGACTGATGCCATTTAATTTTTACTGTTGCGGTTTCGCAACTTATGTTTTTGTTTCTTCGCAAATTCACTTGCAGCAGAGCGTCGTTCTTTGCTGTACGGCTCTGTGAGTCTGAAACAGAATCTTCCCTTCTCAATCTCAAACATCAGTCTTCCGTCTTCGAAGTCATCAACCAGCTTACACAAGTCTGGATGTTTTTTCGAATAAGCTGACAAACGATTTTTTAAATCAGTGTTGTAGGTTGCAATCGTGATTATCGGACTTGCTTCATCAAAAAATATCTCAGTTGTCTTTTGATATTTCTTTAATCCTGTCTTCAAAACATAAACCTCCTTTCCAAAAAATCATTTTTTTAAAAGGCGGCTTTTTTGAATGATTTTTCGTAGGTGAACAACTGTAAAAAGAAAGAATCATCCAACAGAATTTTTTGAAACGATGCAGCGATAAATCAAACACTCTCCAATTTGATTTTTGCATTTTCTACAGTTCTGAAATTAAATTGAGCAAAACAAAAAAGCCGTCACACAGACATCATCAATCGGCGGGAGCATTGCTCTCGCTTTTACAAATGATGTCTTATGTAACGGCTTTGAAATTTAAAATAATCTCAAAGGCATACTGTTTTCTAATCCCGCATCACCTGAAGCATTCGCCACATACAGTATCAACAAAGGTGAGGAGTGCGATAATTTTCTCTTAGCATATCGCCGGCTTTAGGCGGATTTATATCCGCAATCAATCACATCGTTATTCAATTGTCAAAAATAATTTTAACTAACTATACCATACAGAACATTTGTTTGTCAAGAACTTTATGAAAATATAGTTCTCGTAATAAATATCTTACATTAATTTTGTACGGAATATTCTTTTGCTTTTTCAAAAAGCTCCGTTCTGTTTGCGGTTTCGAGCTTGCGGTATATTGCCGCAGTATGTTTTTTTATTGTGCTTTCGGTTACGAACAGCGTTTCTGCAATAACCTTGCGTTTTTTGTTTTCGAGCAGGAAGCGCAGCACCTCTTTTTCTCTTTGAGAAAGAGTATCTGTCGCACCCCAGTTTTTCATAATTCTTTCAATCTGCTCATCGCTGAAAGCCTTGATTGCTTCAGCCGTTTCTGTGTGCTGTTCGGTTACCGCAACAGCTTCCTTCGGCGTGTCGGTTATTCCGTAATCCTGCAGAATCGAATAGAGTAAAAGTATCATTCCTTCGGTTACGATATATGAAATTGAAAGGAACTCAAAGCTTGAATGAATCATATTTTCAACAAGCCATATTGCGATATTGCCGATAACAACAAAAGCGAGGAACACGGTGTGTTTGCTTGAAACAACGGTTTTTTTGACTGCAGTGTATGCAATAACCGCAACCATTGCGGCAAAGTAAGCAAAAAGATACACCTTGTAAACTGCATGAAGCGGACCGTATTCCTTGATAAGAACGGGCAAACCGTTGACAAAATCAAGCGATACATTTTTGTAATATATCGGGAGCCATCCTCCGCTTGCGGCAATTAACAGCATAACCGTGTTTACTGCGACAAGAACCTTCGGCAACCATTTAGGATAAGTAAACCGTGACAGAGTCATTATCATCATCAGAAGCGAAAACGGAAGAAAGACATTGCCGAGATATGCAATTCTGTTTGACCAGAGTGCTGCATCGAGCGTTTTTGAAAGGGATAGCAAGAAATAGCCAAAGTCACAAACTGCAACGGAAACAAATAAAAGCAGCAGCCACTTGTCGTGTTTACGGTCAATATAATAGTAAACGCCGATCATAAGAAACGAAGCCGCCATTGCTACACCGTAAACGGTTGACATGTTACCCCTCCTTTATTCTGATTGTATATTATTTTATCATATTATGTTCATAGTGTCAAATAACGGAACACAATGATGTTTTTGTAATTTTGCACAAATTTAAAAAGCTGTTTTTGATACGGTAGCCCTAAAGGTAGCCCTTTTTTTAAGGAAGTAGCCTTTGGGGCTACTTATTTTTAAATATAAAAGAAAATACAATAAAATTATACAGTATAAATTTAAATCCGAAAGGAGAAATATGATATGGGACTTATTAAAGCAGGCATAGGCGCACTCGGCGGTGTACTCGCAGACCAGTGGAAGGAATTTTTCTACTGTGATTCACTTGAAAATGACGTGCTGATGGTGAAAGGCTCAAAGAGAGTCGGCGGCAGAAGCTCCAACACCAAGGGCAGCGACAATGTAATTTCAAACGGCTCGGGTATTGCGGTTGCCGACGGTCAGTGTATGATTATTGTTGAGCAGGGCAAGGTTGTTGAGGTTTGCGCAGAACCGGGTGAATTTACTTACGATTCTTCAACAGAGCCTTCAATTTTCTCG
>JAZQKN010000065.1:0-20898 GCA_045542175.1 Acutalibacteraceae bacterium
CAGAGCCAGATGGGGTCAAGGTGTGCATTGCCGATAAGATGTATATTTTTATTCATACTGCACCTCATTATTCAAAGAATCCGAAAAATACGCCGATCCAATAAGCGAAGGTGTAAACGTAACAGCTTTCGATACAGTAAACACCGCCCGAATCTTCATCGCGTCTGTCAAGCGGATTACGGTCATATTTTGAAATAAATCTTTCATCGGGAGGAAGAAGAAGCGAAATTTCTTCTGTGCCCATACGAAGCTTTTTAACGGGAATATCGTGTCTTGATTTAAGACTTACGCCTGAAGAAAGACGGCTTGCGTTTGTTCTGTAGAACCAGGTTGCAAGTGCGTCAAGATCAACGTAATCATCGGGACAGGCAAGCATAAAGGGAATGTCATAGCCGGGATTATGTTCTCTTTCAAGAGAAGTTCTCCACGATCTGAAACCGTTTCTGTATTTTTCAAGAAGTTCTTCGTCTTTTTCAAGAAGGCAAAGAAGAAGGAACGATGAAACGGCAAGGTTATGGTCGCCGTACATAATATCTTCAACGTAATCAAAATTCATTGAAAGGCTTGCAAGATAGAGTCTGTCAAAATGCTTTGCGCCGAGGTCTGCATAGCCTCTCTCTTTAACAAGATAATCATAGCTTTCTCTCCACTTGCCCTGCTCACCCGTTACGTGCATCGTTACAAGGTGGTAAGCGAGAAGCTCGCTGGCGTTGAGACAAGCGTCAACGTAACCGAAATCTTCGTTAAAGTAGCTTTCGCTCCATTTTGCCCAGGTCGTGGGTTTGCCTGTATAATCGATAAGGTTATAGCCGTTATCAATAATATGATTCATAAGACCCTTGGTTGATGAAATAATAAGTTCGTCAAGCTCGGGGTCGTCGCAGCCAAGATATTCGTGAGCAAAATAAATGGTAAGGAAATGATGAGTGATTTCGTCACTGCTTGTATCTGCTTTGTAAACGATGCCTTCTTTTGTAAAGCCGAGGTCTGTATAAAGTCTTGCAAGTCTTTCGGGCACTTCGCCGCTTGCATCAACTTCAAGTCCGACAATGTTTTTGTTGACAGAGTCGGTTGTTTCTACACAGTAAGCCTTGTCACCCTTGATTCTGAAGAAAATACCGTCATCGGGTACAGGCTCATCAGGTGTGTGGTAAGTTCTTGCAACAAAACCGTTGCCTCTGAAATGAACGTGAAGCAGAAGAAGGCAACCTTCAACAACCTTTGTTGCCGATTTCTTCGCGGCAATTGTTTCGGGGTCATCAGCACCCTTTACCTTTTTAAGATGTGCGTATCTCAAAATTTCACCAACAGCAAAACCTGCCGTGAAGCTGCCGTCATTGTCTGAATGTGCATAAGGCTGTCTTGATTCGTAATCTCTTGCAACGTTGAGTCTCCTCTGGCTGACCATACCTCTTCTTTCAACGTATTCAAGAGTTTCGTTGAGAAGAATATCAGCCTTTTCTTTCATGCTGATAAGACGCATTTCAATGAAAGTTGCGCCTGTTTCGGTAAGCACCCAAGCACCGTTTTCTTTTGCAAGAATTGCCTTGACGTTATTATCGGGCAAATCTCTGTCAGCGCTGAAAAACATTACCTTATCTTCATAGCGTTCAGCAGCTTCGTCATAGCGTGTTACGCCGTTTGAAGCACCGTACCAGATAACTCCGTCACATTCTGAAAAACAGGTATAATCTGATTTCTTTGAAGGAAGAGGATATCTGAATCCGCTTAAATCGGGAGCTTCCGCTTTTATTTCAAAAAGCTCTGCGGGTACGGATTTATCGTCTGCCGAACAGAACTTGCAGAATCTGCAAAGATGGTCTTTAAGTTTGTAAGCCATAGTTGTTTCTCCTAAAATTTATTGTATTAACTATAACAGAATATCGGAATTGTTGCAATAAAAAATTGGCAATTTTTCCAAAATAATTATATATTATTTACATTTATAAAAATTATGCTATAATTTATTTTTGAAATGAGGTAAATTATGCTTGAATTCATAAAAACAAGTCTTGAAAATTACGATATCATAAAAGCTTTTTCTCTTGCCTACCCTGCCCGTCAGTGCGACCGCTCGGCAGGTGCAACGGTTATGTGGGGCGATTATTACGATAACCATTACGCCGTTTACGACGGCACAATCACCTTCACGTCAAACTTTACAGGCAGTATTTGTTTCACCTATCCCGTCGGCAGAAACGTTGACGGTATGCTTGATAAAATCAATGAATACTGCATTGAAAAGAATATTCCGATGGTTGTTTGTTCGGTCAACAAAGACGAGCTTGAGTTTATCAAAGCGAAGTATCCCGACTGTGAAGTAAGCGCCGACAGAGATTGGTTTGACTATCTTTACGAAAAAGATGCGATAATGAATCTTGCAGGCAGAAAATATGCAACGCAGAGAAACCACATCAACAAATTCAAAAAGCTTTATAACGATTACGGTTTTGAAAAAATTACAAAGGATAATATTGCGGAAATCATTGAGTTCACGAAGAATTTTTCCTTCAACTCAGAAAAAGACACCAGTGCTCAGACTGAGCTTGAAATTTGTTTAAGCGTACTTGAAAATTACGATAAATACGCTATGCTCGGCGGTGCTCTGAGAATCAACGGCAGAATTGCGGGCTACTCAATCGGCGAAATTACAGGCGACACCCTCATTGTTCACATTGAAAAAGCCGACGTTTCTTATCACGGCGCTTATCAGATGGTAACAAACAGCTTTCTGAGAATGTATGCCGACGATTCCGTTAAATTCGTTAACCGTGAGGAAGACTGCGGTGACGAGGGTCTGAGAAAATCAAAGCTCTCTTACAATCCCGTTGAGCTTATTGAAAAAAGTACCGTTAAAATCAATATTTAACAGTTGATTTATTCTAAACTGCTATTGACAAAGCAATTTTGTTGCAATAGAATTAAAAAGTTATAATTAATAATATTCAGGAGGTTGAATATGGGACTTACAATCGGACAGAAGCTGATCAAGAGCCATCTTGTCAGCGGCGAAATGATTCCCGGCACCGAAATCGGTCTTAAAATCGATCAGACACTCACTCAGGATGCTACAGGTACAATGGCATATCTTGAATTTGAAGCTATGGGCGTTGAAAGAGTACGCACCGAGCTTTCGGTTTCATACATTGACCACAACACCCTTCAGAACGGTTTTGAAAACGCTGATGACCACAGATTCATTCAGAGCGTTGCAAAGAAGAGAGGTCTTCTTTTCTCAAAGCCCGGTAACGGCATCTGCCACCAGCTTCACCTTGAGCGCTTCGGCAAGCCCGGCAAAACTCTTATCGGCTCTGATAGCCACACTCCCACAGGCGGCGGCATCGGTATGCTTGCAATCGGTGCAGGCGGTCTTGACGTTGCTGTTGCAATGGGCGGCGGTACATACTACACAACAATGCCCAAGATGACTCTTGTTCGCCTTTCAGGCAAGCTTTCACCCTGGGTAAGCGCAAAGGATATTATTCTTGAAGTTCTCCGCATTATGTCCGTTAAGGGCGGCGTAGGCAAGATTATCGAATACGGCGGCGAAGGCGTTAAGACTCTTACCGTTCCCGAAAGAGCTACCATCACAAATATGGGCGCTGAACTCGGTGCAACAACTTCCGTATTCCCCTCAGACGAAATTACAAAAGCATTCCTCAAGGCTCAGGGCCGTGAAGAAGACTGGTCAGAGCTCAAGAGCGATGATGATGCAGTTTACGATGAAATCATCGATATCGACCTTTCAAAGCTTGCTCCCATGGCCGCTATGCCCCATATGCCCGACAACGTTAAAACCGTTGAAGAAATCGGCGAAATCGAAATCAGCCAGGTTTGTATCGGCTCATGCACAAACTCATCACTCCTCGACCTTCTCAAAGTTGCGGCTATCCTCAAGGGCAAGAAGGTTGCTCCCAACGTAAGCCTTACAATTTCTCCCGGCTCAATGCAGGTTCTCAATATGCTCTCACTCAACGGAGCTCTTTCTGATATGCTTTCAGCAGGTGTTAGACTCCTTGAATGCTCTTGCGGTCCCTGTATCGGTATGGGTCAGTCACCCCAGTCAAAGGGTGTTTCGCTCCGTACCTTCAACAGAAACTTTGAAGGCCGTTCAGGCACTGCCGACGCAGGCATTTACCTTGTAAGCCCCGAAGTTGCGGCTGCATCGGCTCTCACAGGTCACCTCACCGACCCCAGAACTCTCGGTGAAATGCCCGAAATCAATCTTCCCGAAAGATTCATTATAAACGATAATATGATCGAGCATCCCGCAAGCGTTGAAGAAATGGATGCTTGCGAAATCAAATACGGCCCCAACATCAAGCCTTTCCCCACAAGCGTTGAGCTTCCCGAAAGCATCGAAGCACCCGCAATCCTTAAGGTTGGCGACAACATCACAACCGACCACATTATGCCCGCCGGTGCAAAGATTCTTCCCTACCGCTCAAATATCCCCTTCCTTTCAAACTTCTGCTTCAAGCAGTGCGATGAGCACTTTGCAGAAAGATGTAAGGCCGCAGGCAAGGGCTTCATCATCGGCGGTGCAAACTACGGTCAGGGCTCATCAAGAGAACACGCTGCTCTTGTTCCCCTTTACCTTGGCATTAAGGCAGTAATTGCAAAGTCATTCGCAAGAATTCACTGCGCTAACCTCATCAATGCAGGTATTATGCCTTTCACTTTTGCAAACGCAGACGATTACGATAAGATTGACACCGATGATATTCTTGCACTTGACGGCATCAGAGCAAAGATTCAGAACGGCGAAAAGGTTACAATCAAGAACGTAACCAAGGGCGAAGAATACGAGCTCGTTTATGATTATTCGGACAGACAGACCGCAATGATTCTTGACGGCGGCCTTCTTAACTACACAAAGAATTCTGCAAAATAAGGAGATATAAAAATGACCGAATTACAGATTAAAGAAGCTCTCGCAAAGTTTGAAGCTCTTATCAGAGAACAGGACGCAAGAAGCGAAGCTATAAAGCAGCAGGGCGATTTTATCGATTACTCAAAGCTTGACAAACTCACAATCGGCGTTTGCGGCGGCGACGGTATCGGCCCCATCATCACCAATGAAGCAGCAAGAGTTCTTGCTTTCCTTCTTAAAGAAGACGTTGACAGCGGCAAAATCGAATTCAAGACAATCGACGGTCTTACAATTGAAAACAGAGTTGCAGTTAACAAGGCAATTCCTGATGACGTTCTTGAAGAGCTTAAAAAGTGTCCCGTTATCCTTAAGGGACCCACAACAACTCCTCAGGCAGGCGATCCCTGGCCCAACATTGAAAGCGCTAACGTTGCTATGAGAAAGGCTCTTGACCTTTTCTGTAACCTTCGTCGCGTTAAAGTTCCCGAAGAAGGCATTGACTGGACCTTCTTCAGAGAAAACACTGAAGGTGCTTACGCCGTAGGTTCAAAGGGTGTTCACGTCACAGACGACCTTGCTATGGACTTTGTTGTTACAACAACAGAAGGCTCACAGAGAATTGCCAGACTTGCTTATGACTACGCAAGAAGAAACGGCAAGGAAAGAGTTTCAATCATTCAGAAAGCCAACGTTATCAAAACAACAGACGGTAAGTTCCTCAACATCTGTAAGGAAGTCGGCAAGGAATATCCCGAAATCATAACAGACGAATGGTATATCGATATCACAACCGCAAAGCTCATCGATAAGAAGAGAAGAACAGATTTCAAGGTTTTCGTTCTTCCCAACCTTTACGGCGACATCATCACCGACGAAGCCGCTGAATTCCAGGGCGGCGTTGGTACTGCGGGCAGCGCAAACATCGGTAAGAAATACGCTATGTTTGAAGCTATCCACGGCTCAGCACCCAGAATGATGAGAGAAGGTCGCGGTCAGTATGCAGACCCCTGCTCAATGCTCCGCGCAGCTGTTATGCTTCTTTCACACATCGGCAAGCAAGCTGAGGCTGACAAGCTTGAAAGAGCTCTTGACATTTGTATGTACGAAGAAAAGAAGCTCAAGATTACAGGCCGTGCAGATGGCGCAACCTGTGAAGATTTCGGTAACTACGTTATGGAAACTCTCACAAACCTTTAATACAATATATAATGTAATAGCCCCCCTGAAAGAGAAATCTTTCAAGGGGGCATTTTTTTATTTTTCAGACGTTAACAGAGTTTTTGTTACTCTCTTCATATAAATGTTTCCTTCTTCGGTTTCGCCGATTATCATTGTATAATCAGCAAGAGTTTCAGGTAAGAAATGCTCAAACAAATTAAGGGTGCCGATCTGGTATTCATCAAACGTTTCGGCATCCGTCTGTTCTTCATCGTAATAATCGGTTGCGACGGCTTTTACAACATAATCATTACCGACAGTCTGAACGTCGTAAACGTACATACTTGTGAAAATACCGCCATAGCCCGTTGTTTCTGCATTATAACACACAACAACCTCGCTTTCGGGAAGATAAATATATCTGTAGCCCGGTCCGGGTATGTCAGGTCTGTCGGCAACTCTGCCGTTTTGAGTTACGGCTTCTTCGTAAGTATCAAAATCTTCGGGCTTGAACTGTCTTGCATCGGGTCCGAATCTGTCTGCAAGGTAGCTGTTAATCATAGCGATGTTTGTTATTGAGTAGTTATCGTATACTTTATATTCATAGCTTTCAATTTCTTCCAAAGCCGCCTGCCATTCGGGAGATTCAGAATCATAACGCTCGAAGTACATCGGGCTTCTTGAATCAAAGCCACAGAGAATTGCGTCGTTAATTACCTTTTCGGGAGTGCCGTTCCAGTCAGGGTAATCGTCAACACCGTATTGAAGAGGAATCAGCTCTGAAATCTTTGTAAGGAGTTCTTCGGAATAATTCTTTTCAAAATCCGATTTCTGAACAGAAAATTTATATTCCTCATTTTCAAAAACAAGAGTTTCATAAATAGTTTCCTGAACGGGTTTACTGCTTTGCGTTGTGTTTTCGGCAAAAGAGGTTGATTCCTGCAGAGGTTTTGATTCTTTCTCGTCACTTTTTGCTTTCTCACAGCCTGAAGCAGTCAAAATCAACATAACAAGTGAAAGAGTGACGGCAAATAATTTTTTCATTTATCTCCCTCCGATAATGCATAATTAAAACTGATAATCTTTATAAAAAAAGGGCAACTGTGCGTCGCCCTTTTGGAATTATTCTTCGGTTGTTTCTTCGGGTGCGTCAGCCATAAGCTTTGCAAATTCTTCTCCGCTCATCTTTTCGTGGAGGAAAAGTTCCTTAGCAATAAGGTGAAGCTTATCCATATGCTCGGTGAGAATTGTTTCTGTTCTCTTATAAGCATCTCTGATAATCTTTTCAACCTCTGCGTCAATTTCAGATGCAACTGCTTCTGAATAGTTGCGCACCTGATTATAGCTCTTGCCGAGGAAAACTTCCTGATTATCCGAGCCGAAAGCGATGGGGCCGAGTTTATCGCTCATACCGTATTTGGTAATCATACTTCTGGCAATTTCGGATGCACGCTGAATATCGTTTGATGCGCCTGTAGAAATATCGCCGAGGACGAGAGCTTCGGCAACTCTGCCGCCGAGAGCGGTTACAAGCTTATCGAGCATATCATTCTTTGTTGTGTAAACCTTATCCTCAGCGGGTCTGTAAAGCGTATAACCGCCTGCCATACCTCTGGGAATAATTGAAACCTGATGAACGGGGTCTGTATTTTCGAGATAATAACTCGCAACAGCGTGACCCGCTTCGTGATAAGCAGTGAGTTTCTTCGCCTTTTCGTTCATACGGTTTGATTTCTTTTCAGTACCGATTTCCACCTTGAGAGCGGCTTCGTCGATTTCTTCCATTGTGATAGCCTTCTTGTTTGCTCTTGCGGCAAGAAGAGCGGCTTCGTTAAGAAGATTTTCAAGGTCAGCGCCTGTGTAACCGACCGTTGCGTGAGAAATGCTCTTGAGGTCAACGTCGGGAGCGATAGGCTTGCCCTTTGCGTGAACTTTAAGAATTTCTTCTCTGCCCTTTGTATCGGGATAGTTAACCGTTACCTGACGATCAAAACGGCCGGGTCTGAGAAGTGCGGGGTCAAGGATATCGGGTCGGTTGGTAGCCGCAATAACAATTACGCCTTCGTTTGCACCGAAACCGTCCATTTCAACGAGAAGCTGGTTAAGGGTCTGTTCTCTTTCATCGTGTCCGCCGCCCATACCTGCACCTCTGTGACGGCCTACAGCATCAATTTCATCAATAAAAATGATTGAGGGTGAATTTTTCTTTGCCTGGTCGAAAAGGTCACGGACTCTTGATGCACCTACACCAACGTACATTTCAACGAAATCTGAGCCCGAAATTGAGAAGAAAGGTGCGTTTGCCTCGCCGGCAACTGCTCTCGCAAGAAGAGTTTTACCTGTACCGGGAGGGCCTACAAGAAGAACGCCCTTGGGAATTCTTGCTCCGAGAGCATCGAACTTTGACGTATCTTTAAGGAATTCAACAATTTCTGCAAGCTCTTCTTTTTCTTCGTCAGCACCCGCAACGTCCTTGAAAGTTGTTTTTCTCTTTTCGTCTTTACCGTGCTTGATTCTTGCTTTACCGAAGCTTAAAGTACGGTTATTTTCATTACTCATGGACTGATTCATACGCTTGAACATAAGCATTGTCAGACCGCCCATTACAAGCAACAAAAGCAACGTGGGTAAAATATTATAAAGCCACTCACCTGTTGAACCGCTGACGTACTTAGCCTTGATTACGGCTTTTTCGTTGCCTGCGTTTTCGCGGTTATGCTTCATAACGTTCTCGTGAACGTCCTGAATAAAGAGGTTTACGTTGGGAACGGTGAAGCTCTTTTCTTCATCTGCTCCTTTTAACTTATAAACAAGGTCACCGCTGCTTAAATTGAGTGAATATTCCTGAACCTTGCCTTCGTCAAACAAAGCTACGATTTCATAATATTCGAGCTTTTCCTGATTGTGCGAGCCGGAATAGAAAGTAATTCCTGCAATAATCAGCACGGGAATCAGAATATAAGGCAGCAACGTAAGCAGCTTTTTCTTTTTGGGTACCGGCTTTTTGTTTTTGTTTCTGTTATCCAATGATTATAACCTCTCCTTATTCTTCGGTTTCATAAACCGATCTTTTCAATACACCGATATACGGTAAGTTTCTGTATTTCTCATCATAATCAAGACCGTAGCCGACAACAAATTCATCGGGTACTTCAGCGCCCGAATAATCGGCAACAATGTCGGGAACAACTCTTCTTTCAGGTTTATCAAGAAGAGTGCAAATACGGATGCTCTTGGGATTTCTGCCCATAAGAACGGTCTTGAGATAGCTTAAAGTTCTGCCTGAGTCGAGAATATCTTCAACAATGAGAACGTCATAGCCCTGAAGATTGATATCAAGGTCTTTAACGATTTTTACAACGCCTGTTGACTTTGTGCCGCTTTCGTAGCTTGAAACACACATAAAGTCAATTTTACAGGGAACGGTTATTGCACGCATAAGGTCTGACATAAAAATTACAGAGCCTTTAAGAACGCTGACAAGAAGAAGATTTTTATCTTTATAATCTTCGCTTATCTGTTTACCGAGTCTTTCAACGATTGAGTGAAGTACTTCTTCACTGTAATATACTTTTTCGATGTCGTTAATCATAATTAATTATCCCCATTTCTTTTGAAATGATAATATCAAAGCTTTATTTGTTGATTTATCAGCTTCAACTCTTGCATCTACACCGATTCCTTCGACAAACAAAACTCCTTTATCATCTGCCGCAACAACTATTCCGTTACGTTTTTCAGGCGGAATGGCTTTTTCGTTAAACAGTTTTTTTAACGTCTTTGTACAGCCGCGCTTTGAAAGAGTGATTTTATCTCCTTCTTTTCGGCTTCTTAAAACAACTTTGCCTTGTATTTTATCATAGTCTAATAAGTAAATAAAGTCTTCTTTTGAAATGATTTGTGAATTAATTGTTTCCAAATCTTCGGTGATAAGCGCCGAAACGGTCTTTTCACCGATTTTATTGATTCCTTCGGTAAGCTCAACAGACTCAAGCTCGCCAACCGATTTATCGGGAAATTCAAGTTTGCCTGCTCTTACTCTAACAACTATACCGCCGTTAATTTCGCAATTTCCGCCGTTTTTTGTTAAAAAACAAACAGATCTGAGCGAATCATATTCGGGAGTGATACCGAAGCGCTCTTCGATAATTTTTATCAAAGCACGCTTTTTTACGGGATTCGCCGCAGAATTCAGCACCGAAACGTCATAGCAATCGCCGAGTTTTGATTCTTCAACCAACTCGGTTGCAAGTCCGCTCAAAAACATTTCGTCTTCGCGGAGTGAATCCATACAGCGAAGCGCTGAATTTTCCAAAGACGGATTGATTTCTTTCAACTCGTTTACAACGTTATGTCTTATACGGTTTCTTGCATATTTTGTATCGGTATTCGTGCCGTCGGTTACGTAAGGAATTGAGTTTTCTTCGCAAAAACGCTCAATCTCACTTTTACTGCACTCGATAAGCGGTCTGATGACGTTTCCTCTTTTTGCTGGAATCGAGCAAAGTCCCCTGAGGGTGCTGCCTCTGGTAAAATTAAAGAGAAAGGTTTCGGTTTTATCGCTCAGATTATGCGCCGTTGCGATAATAACGTCGTCACCGAAAGAAGAGAAGAATTCATATCTCACCTTTCTGCCGACTTCTTCAAGACCCTTGCCAAGCTTCTTTGCATCGCCGATAACGTCAAAGTGAGTAGTCCTGTAAGAAATTCCGTATCTGTTGCAATATTCAATCACAAACTGCTCGTCCCTGTCGGCTTCTTCGCCTCTGATTCCGTGGTTGACGTGGGCAACTTTCAACTTGAACTTCAGCTCATCTTTCAGGCGGTTTAATATGTAAAGCATCGCCATTGAATCGCTTCCGCCCGAAACGCCCGCAATAACTACGGAGTTTTCAGGAATCATATTATATTTTTTTATCGTTTCCGATACTTTAATAATCATCGCGAATTTTCTCCATTGCAAGGAAGAGTGTATGCTCACCGTCCCACGCAAATTCAACCGTACCAGTTTCACCGTGTCTGTTCTTTGCAACAATAACCTCAACGGTGTTTACGTTTGTCTGCTCTTCAGGTACTTCCTCATCGTCTTTTTCACCCTTGTAATAGTCGGGTCTGTAAAGCATCATAACGATATCTGCATCCTGTTCGATTGATCCCGATTCACGAAGGTCGGCAAGCTGAGGTTTATGCGATTTGCCTCTTCCTTCTGTACCTCTCGAAAGCTGTGCGCAGCAGATAACGGGAATGTTGAGGTCCTTCGCCATCATCTTGAGACCTCTTGTGATTTCGGAAACTTCCTGTACACGGTTTTCGGTACGCGTGCTTCCTTTAATCAGACCGAGGTAGTCGATGATGACGCACTCAACACCGCCGAGTCTTCTGATTTTGGCTTTCATTTCGGGAACGGTGATTGTTGAGGTATCGTCAAAATAAAGCTCACAATCGTTAAGGGCGCTTGTTGCGTTGCCGAGCTTTACCCATTCATCGGGTGAAATCTGACCGTTTCTCATTTTCATACTGGAAACTCTTGCTTCAGTGCCGAGCACTCTCATTGCAAGCTGTTCCTTTGTCATTTCAAGTGAGAACATCAGAACTTTTCTTTTACCGATTGCCGCAACGTTGCGTGCAAGGTTAAGAGCGAAGCTTGTTTTACCCATCGCAGGTCTTGCACCGATGAGAATAAGGTCGGAGCGGTTAAGACCCGTAAGTATTTTATCAAGGTCCGCAAAGCCTGTTGTGAAGCCTTTATAAAGGTCTTTATCTTCACCTGTAAGCTTCTGCAAACGGTCGTAAACGTCGTTTACAATAATATCGCGAAGCTTTGAGGGCGCATTGCTTGTTTTACCCTGACGGATGTTATAAATCTTCTGCTCCGCATTGTCAAGCAGAGTATCCGCTGTTTCTTCCTGTGCAACTGCGTTTTCGATAGTTTCAGTTGAAATGTTGATAAGAGTTCTGATATAGAACTTTTCACGGACTATCTTGGCATACATTTCTATGTTTGAGGTTGAGGGTACCATCTGCGCAAGCTCAAACAAATAATTTCTGCCTGACGCATTATCGTAGACTCCCTGCTGTACGAGTGAATCAAGAACAATCAGAGGGTCAATCTTTGCACCGGTGCTGTCAAGCAGAAGCATAGCCGCAAAAATTGCCGAATGCTGAGGAAGATAGAACGATTCAGGATTGATGAATACCGCCGCCTGTGAAAGACAGGCAGGGTCAACAAGTATACTGCCGAGAACAGCCTGCTCCGCTTCGAGGCTGTAAGGCATATTTATGTTTTCAAATGAGAGAATGCTGTTATCCGCCATTTTAATTCTCCGTTCAGGATTTTATTATTCCCCTACCATTACGTACATGGATGCGGAAATGCCGTTGTAGAGCTTAACCTCTACGGGATAAGTGCCGAATGCTTTGATATCTTCAACAACAACCTTGCGTTTATCAAGCTGAATGCCGATTTCCTTTGAGATTACGCTTGCAACGTCTTTGGCTGTTACCGAGCCGAAAAGCTTGCCGTTTGCACCTGCTTTTGCAGTGAGTCTTACGGTTTTACCCTGAAGCTTTTCTGCGTTTGCCTTTGCGGCGGCGATTTCGGTATCTATTCTGTGCTTTTCGGAAGCTTCTCTGTTTTTAAGCTCGCTCAAAGCCTGTGAATTTGCTTCAACCGCAAGTTTTCTGGGGAAAAGGAAGTTTCTTGCATAACCGTCTGATGTTGATACAAGCTCGCCCTTTTTACCGAGACCTTTTACGTCCTGTGTTAATACTACTTTCATTTGTTTATCTCCTTAACGCTTTGAATTTTGTACAAAATAATTATCAATGGACTGCTGCAATGCTTTTTTAGCATCGTCAATATCCGTATTTTCAAGCTGACAAGCCGCCATCGTCTGATGACCGCCGCCGCCAAGATTTTCCATTATAAGCTGAACGTTGATTTCGCCGAAGCTTCTTGCCGAAACGTTAACAACCGAATTGCTTTCAAACATAACAAACGAAGCCTTGACTCCTGTTACACTGAGCAACTCATCTGCCGCCTGAGCGGCGATTATTCTTACGTCTGGCGATTCAAAATCAACCGCAGAAATCGCGCAGCCTCTGTAGCTTTCAGCCTTTGAAACAACTCGGTTTCTGTATATGCTGACCTCCATTGAATTGGAGAAAAGCTTTTTAACGCTGACCGTATCTGCGCCTTTATCCTTAAGAAAAGCGGCAGCTTCAAAGGTTTTAACGCCTGAACGCAGAACGAAATTCTTTGTATCAAGCATAATACCCGAAAGAAGAGCCTCTGCAACGGGTCTTATCAAAACAACCTCGTTGCCCATATACTGGACCAATTCCGTTACCATTTCGCTTGCTGATGAAGCTACGGGGTCGTGATGGAATATCAGCGCATCATTGTTATCGTTGGCTACCCTTCTGTGATGGTCGATTATTACCTTCTTGCCGATTCTGTCATATAACTTGGGAAATTCGACAAAGCTTGCGATATGAGTATCCACAACGATAAGAAGCGTGTTTTTATCTGCAATATCAAGTGCTTTGCTTTCGCTTACAAACATTTCGCCAAGCTCTTCGTTTTCAAGTTTATTTATAAGCGATCCGGCAAGAGTTTTGTTTCTGTCGGTTGCAACGTAAGACGGAATTCCGAGACAGGAAGCCGCATAGGCAATACCTGTTGCCGCACCGATTGCATCAAGGTCACTGTAAGAATGACCGATAACAATCACGTTGCTGCTGCTTCTGACAAGCTCGGCAATTGCTTCACCCATCTGTCTGCTTCGTACCTTATTGCGTTTTTCTGCGCTTTTTGAAACACCGCCGATGAAATCATAACCGTCGGTCTTTTTGATTGCAACCTGGTCACCGCCTCTGCCGAGAGCCATTTCAAGAGCCTTGCGGGCATTTCGGTCACATTCGGTGAAGGATTCACCGCCTGAAATACCGACCGAAAGAGTTGCTCCGATTTTCTTTTCTTTATATTCAAAATTTCTTACCGTTTCAAGAATCGAAAACCTGTCTTCTATCATTCTGTTGATATTCTTCTGCTCGGCGTAGATAAAATATCTGTCATCGCTTATTCTTTTAAGCGAACTGCCGTATGAATATGCCCAGTCATCCATTGTTGCCTCAATTCTGCTTTTGATTTCCGCTCTCTCGCTGTCACGGAAATCGGAGCGTGAGCCGTCAAGGTTATCAAGCTCAATCAGAATTGCATAGGGTCTTGTTTTTAAATATTCAAGTTCAATCTTCTTGAGATTTGTGATATCGAGATAGTAGATAACTGTATAATCCGTTCCTTTTTGCTTATATGAAACGGTGTGGAGAGAATAATACTTTTCTCTTACAAACACGTCAACTTCATTCTTTTTGATAAGCGTATCAACCGAAATGCCGTTTGTATAGTTTTCAATCTGCATTGCATTTGTCATTTCGCCGCCGCTTATATCGGTTATGAAATTGCCGTTACTCCAGATTATGTAACCCCGTGAATCGCAGACGGTTACGGGGAAGGGCAAGCCCGAAAGCACACCCGTATCGGTATAATCAAGCTTTTTGACGAGCTTGCCGATAATTCTTTTATAGCGTTTCTGAGCCGTAATCATACGGTAAACGGCTACACCGAAAATCAGAAGAGCAATGACGCCTTCGCCCAAAGCCAGACGAGGCTCAAGCAAAGCAGTCATAACAATAAACACAACAGTAAATCCCGCAAGGAGGGAAAGAACAAGTCTGTCGTATAAAAATCCTCTGAATTTCATTTATACCTCCATGATAATCGGCAGAATCATCGGACTGCGTTTCGTCTGTTCGTAAACAAAATGCGAAACCGAATCACGAAGCTTACCTTTGATTGCGTTGATATCGGTAATATTGCTGTAATAACAGTTTTCAAGCGATTTTTCTGCAACCTTTCTTGCGTTGTCGATAAGTTCCTCGGCTTCCTTGACGTAAACAAAGCCTCTCGAAACAACCTCGGGACCTGCGATAAGCTGACCGGTTTCGTAATCGAGTGATGCGGTAACAACGATGATACCGTCCTGACCGAGATGCTTTCTGTCGCGAAGAACAACGCTTCCTACGTCACCAACGCCGTAGCCGTCAACAAAGACCTTGCCGGCAGGTACGGGTGCACCGCTCTTGATTGATTTATTTGTGATTTCGGCAACGAAGCCGTTATCCGCTATAAAGATGTTATCCTTGCTGATACCCATACCCTCAGCAAGCATTGCGTGTTTTCTTAAATGCTTCTGTTCGCCGTGTACGGGAATAAAATACTTGGGTTTAACAAGACCCATAATAAGCTTGAGCTCTTCCTGACAGGCGTGACCCGAAACGTGCACGTCATACATTTTTTCGTATATAACCTCTGCACCGAGTTTGAGAAGCTCATTGACAACCTTACCGACGGTTTTTTCGTTACCTGGAATGGGAGTTGCCGAAATGATTACGTAATCATTGGGGCAGATTTCAACCTTTCTGTGGTCGGAAAAAGCCATTCTTGAAAGTGCCGACATAGGCTCACCCTGACTGCCTGTTGTGATAATAACAAGCGATTCAGCAGGATATCTGTTTATAAGGTCAGCGCTGATAAGAACGTTATCAGGAATGTTGAGATAGCCGAGCTGGGCGCTGATTGTAACAACGTTTTCAAGGCTTCTGCCCATAATCGCAACTTTGCGGCCGAGAGAGTTTGCAACGTTGATTATCTGCTGAACTCTGTGGATATTTGAAGCAAAGGTTGCAACGATAATTCTGCTTTTGCCCGCTTTTCTGAAAAGAACATCAAAAGATTCGCCGACCTTACGCTCACTTTCGGTATAACCCGGTCTTTCGGCATTGGTTGAATCCGAAAGAAGAGCAAGAACACCTTCATCGCCAAGCTGGGCAAATCTTGAAAGGTCAATCATTCCACCGTCGATGGGTGTACTGTCAACCTTGAAGTCGCCCGTCTGAATAACCGTTCCGCAATCCGTCTTGATTGCAAGTGCTATTGCATCGGGGATTGAGTGGTTAACGTGTATCATCTCAACAGAGAATGCGCCAAGCTTGATAACGTCACCGGGAGCAACCTCGTGAAGCTTTGCACTGCTTAAAAGTCCGTGTTCCTTGAGCTTGCCCTGAATGAGACCGATTGTAAGCTTTGTGCCGTAAACGGGTACGTTAACGCTCTTGAGAAGATAAGCGAGTCCTCCGATGTGGTCTTCGTGACCATGGGTTATGACGATACCCTTGATTTTATCAATATTTTTCTCAACGTAGCTGAAATCGGGAATTACAAGGTCAACACCGAGCATTTCGGGGTCGGGAAACGCAAGACCGCAGTCAACGAGAAACATATCGTCGTTATACTCATAAAGAGTCATATTCTTGCCGACTTCGTTAAGACCGCCGAGGAATGCAATTCTGATTGGTGTTTCATTAACGGTTTTGCGGTATTTCTTTGCAGAGCCGTTTCTGGATTTTGAAGCGGACTGCTTTGAAGTTTTCTTTGCACCGCCGGTTTTGAACTTATTTTTGCCTTTGGAAGCGGATTTCTTATTCTGATTTCCGCTCTGCTTTTCGTTAGTATTTTTATTCTGCATATTTGCTCCTAAATTTATAAAAAGTTGATTGATTTATGTATATGCGGATTAGTTATCCTAACCCACATTATATAATATATCTTATTTTAATTAAAGTCAAGAAATATATTAATTATAACTGTTCAATAAATCTTCGATTTCAAAGCAAAGCTCGTCTGCCGCTTCCATTGAATCTGCTTCGGCAAGCACTTTAACAAATTCACCGCTTTTTTCGGGAACGATTATCAGTTTGCCGTTTGACCTGACAAGTTTTATGCCTTCGACGTTATCGGCGCTTTCTTCACCGATAATTCCCGCAAGCTCTGCGGGTGAAAAGCCGATTGGAATTTTTTTATGAAGAATGAATTTATCGGGAAGCTCCGAGAGCAATTCCGAAAGCGTACATTCACGCTCTTTCATAATTGACAGAATTTTTACTGTCAGAAACAAACCGTCACGCACAAAAATCTGCTTTGCGGCAAGTCTTCTTGCAAGCGAATCGGAATTATCTGCAGGCGTTGTGAGGTATCGGTAAGCCTTTCTGCCGCACGAAACTGCCAATTCATCGAGGAAAGGCGGAGCATCGTAAGGCACGGCAATATCTCTGCCGTTTCGCATTTCATTAAGACAGCAAACAGCAAGCAGTTTTTCGTATTCCACTCTCTCGCCTCCGACAAGTGCCTGTGCTTTGGTGCCCGAAGAATCGATGATGATTGTTTCTTCATCTGAAAACGTTGAACCAAGCTTTGAAACGGTTGATTTGATAACTGAATCAATCAAATTATTATCACTTTTTACGTCAGCATAAACTCCTTTGAGCCCGTAGGGCGCCTGTTTCAGAAGCTCCTGTTTATAGAGCATTTTAATGCTTGACATATCTGATATTTCTTTCATTTCTTCTTCATTGGTTTCGTGAAACTCCCCTTTCAGCATAAGGGATTCAACGTTTCTTTCAAAAAATCTCGGAATTGAAAGTCCGCCCTCGCCGCAGATACGGATTTCTCGGTTATCACGGCTTTTAATATACATTCCGACGCTTAAATCACAGTAATTCACAAGAAAATTAAGCTGTGCTTCAAAGCATTCGCCGAAATCCCATACCGCTCCGCCCGAGCCGAGAATTCCGCCCATAACCGCGCTCTGCATCATTTTTGCGGTTTTTGTGCCGTCGTTTGCAATTCCTGTTCTTCTGCCGTTTCTTGTGCTTCCGACCGCCGCACCGAGCCTTACGCACATCTCACTGTCAAGCCTTGTGCCTGATTCCTCGGTTATACCGTTTTCACCGATATATTCGGCTCTTGCATTGCCGTATTTCAGATTTGCAAGCACCTTTGTTTCCTTGCCGACAAGTTTACCGGGCCACACGGAAACGTTAGGGCAGACGCTCGCATTTTCACCGATTACGCATCCTGACCCCGCAACACTGCCCTCAAACATTGAAGCACCTGTTTTAAGAGCCGCACCCGAGCAGACAAGAGCTCCTGTGATGCTGACTTTACCCGAAATCCAAGAGTTTTCAAGGATAACGGAATGCCTGATTTTTGAGCCGCTTCCGACAGAGCAGTTATCATCGATTACCGCATAAGGCCCGATAACCGCGCCACTTGATATTTCGACGTTTTTTCCGAAATATACGGGCGGCACGATGCTGTAATCGCCCTGCGGCATATCATCCGCGACGTAAACTCCGTCGGCAATTTCGCCCGCATAAGATCTCATTTTACCGTCAAAAACCGCTTTCTGCACGTTTAAATAAGCTTCAATATTACCGACGTCGCACCAAAAATCACCGCTGTGATAACAGTAAATCGGCATATCCTTTTCAAGCATTAGTGGGAACAAATCTCCTGCAAAATCAAAGCTTCTGCCATCGGGGATAAGGTCAAGGCATTCGGGATTAATAACGTAGACTCCCGTATTTGCAAGGTTACTCATCGCCTGAGACCACGAGGGTTTTTCAATGAAACCCACTACCCTGTTTTCGTCTCCGATTTTCATCAGACCGAATTCTCTCGGATCGTTTTCGCATCTGCCGACAATAGTTATTCCCGCATTAGCCGCCTTATGATATTCAACGATTTTATTCAGTTCAAAATTGCACATTGCATCGCCGCTGATAACAATAAAAGGCTCTTTAAAACCCGCCGCGGCATTCTTAACGCTTCCCGCCGTGCCTAACGGCTCATCTTCCTTGAAAAAATTCAGTTTCAGTTTCTTATATCCGCCTGAATATGCGTTTTCAATTATATGCGGCAGATATCCCAGAGTTATACTCGCCTCGGTAATGCCGCAGGAAATCAGCAATTCAAATATATATTCAATTATAGGTTTGCCCATTACCTTTGCCATAGGCTTGGGAATATTGCACGTGAGCGGTCTGAGTCTGCTTCCCGACCCGCCCGCAAGAATAACTGCTTTCAAATCAATCAACCTTTCGCTCTTTTGAATATTCAGAGATATTATTGACAAATTATGCTTGTCTTAACCAAATAATATCTTGTAAAATCAAAAAATCGGTGATATACTTTGAATGAATTACACAACGGAGATAATAAAATGAGTGAATTGAAGAAAGTTGATATATTTACTGACGGTGCCTGCTCGGGAAATCCCGGTCCCGGCGGCTGGGGTGCAATTCTGCGTTACGGAAAGCACGAGCTTGAGCTTTGCGGCGGTGAAAGCGAAACCACCAACAACAGAATGGAGCTCACCGCGGTTATTGAGGCACTTAAAAAGCTCAAAGAAAAATGCGACGTTACTATTTATACAGATTCCAAATACGTAGCGGATGCATTTTTACAGGGTTGGATTTGGGGATGGATTAAAAACGGCTGGAAAAAAGCAGATAAAAAACCAGTGCTGAACCCCGAATTATGGCAAGCGTTACTCACTGAAATCAGAAAGCACGAGTATAAAATCATCTGGGTAAAGGGTCACGCGGGTCACCCCGAAAACGAACGATGTGACCGGATGGCAACAACCAAAGCGGCAGAATATTCTGTAAAATAATAAAAGAGTCGGTTTTCACCGACTCTTTTTTGTTTATTCGATTGTGATTAAAACTTCGCCGTTTGATATTACGCTAAGCTTGACAGTGCCGGTCTGCTGATTCCATTCGGTTTTCATTTTTGCTCCGTTGGAGCCCTGTGCGGTTACCGTAGGCTCACTTTCAAAACCTGAAATCTCAATTACGCTTTCTCTGAAATCCTCGGGCGAATCAATCTTTCCGCCCATAGCATATTCGCACATAAACTCATATTCGCTTTCAAGACCCGCACATACGTCGTCGGAATTCGTCCTCAGATTGCAAAGGTCGATTTCGATTTTTGAGGAGTCTTCCTTTATTGCCGCGTAGGTATGAGCTTCAAAAACGGTATTTATAACCTTTCCGCTGTCGGGCAGAGTGTAATTAACCATCTGCTTTGCGTCGATTGTTTTATTTTCGTTGCTGTTATAGATATAAACGTAATCATTTATATCAAACAACGCACCGTTTCCCGTATAGGTTTCTTCATAATGCCTGTTGAAGAATGCGGTTTTAATCGGATTAATGAAAAGTCCGAAGAGGAAATAAGTGAAGTCGTTGAGAATATAGCTGTCAGGCAAAATCTCATCGGGGTCGGAATAAATCGGCAGAATCGGAATTATAAAATATCTGCCTGTTGAATGCACCCAATCCTTTGTGCAGTCATTATAAATATTAATGCTTGAATCAACGTTTTCAGCAAAGAAACTGAAGGTGTCGCAGTAAAGACCCTGAAGAATGTGTGCATCGTTACCTCTCAGAGGATAAGATGCGGGGAAAGTCATTTTATAGGCAACCTTTATTTTCTCTTTCACCTGCTCTTTTGAGGGTACGGCATAGTTGAGAATCTTCTGATAAATCGGATAAATTACGTCATAGAAACTCGGCGTGAGATAGACCTCGCCGCCCATTTCGTGATACATTCCGCCTCGGCTGAAAGTACCCTCAAACGAATAAACCGTTGCACCCGCAACAAGGTCAACTATCATATCAATGCCGTAAAGTGCGGGAGGATATTTCGCGGTATAAACCCAGTTATTTTCACGCGGAGCAACGCCGATATCGTCATAACCAAGGAAGCCTTCTTCATACCATAGGAAGTTTTCAAGGTTTACGCCCCAGTTACCGCAGACTCCGTCAAGCCAGCAACCGAGAATGTTTGACTGGCTGGAAAAATGTCTGCCGTTGCCGTTATGCTTATCCATAATCACAACGTTCTGACTGTTTTCTTTCAGCAAATCGTAAAGCTCTCTGTCCTTGAGAATGTGGTTGAC
>JAZQKN010000066.1:0-16093 GCA_045542175.1 Acutalibacteraceae bacterium
TTTAAAACTCAACAAAATAAATAACAAATAGTTACAGTTACCTGAGTTTGTTGACAATTTTGACAAATAGTGCTATTATATCCGTGGTATAATTCCCTTGAACTATTTCATTCAGAAATGGAGTGTCAATAGATGAAAGGTATCATTTTGGCAGGAGGCTCAGGTACAAGACTTTATCCCCTCACAATGGTTACCAGTAAGCAGCTTTTGCCCGTTTATGATAAACCTATGATATATTATCCCCTTTCGACCCTTATGCTTGCGGGAATAAGAGAAATTCTTATTATTTCCACACCTATGGATACACCAAGATTTGAGTCTCTTTTAGGTGACGGCAGACAGTTCGGAATCAGCATTTCCTATGCCGTTCAGGAAAGTCCCGACGGTCTTGCACAGGCTTTCATTATCGGTGAAAAATTCATCGGTGATGATGACGTTGCAATGGTGCTCGGCGATAATATTTTCTACGGCAACGGTCTCGGACATATGCTCCGTCAGGCCGCAAAAAATAAAAACAGAGCCACTATTTTCGGATATTATGTTGATAATCCTCAGGCTTTCGGCGTTGTTGAATTTGATGAAAACAACGTACCCGTTTCTATTGAAGAAAAACCCGAAGTTCCCAAATCAAACTATGCTGTAACGGGTCTTTACTTCTACGATAACAGAGTTGTTGAATACGCAAAAGCACTCAAGCCCTCAAAGAGAGGCGAGCTTGAAATTACCGATATCAACAAGATTTATCTTGAAAACGGCGACCTTGACATCAGACTTATGGGCAGAGGCTTTGCCTGGCTTGATACAGGTACGGTTGAAAACCTGATGAACGCCGCAAACTTCATCCAGACAGTTGAAAAGCTTCAGGGAATCAAGATTTCGGCACCTGAAGAAATTGCATATAATATGCGTTGGATAAGCAGAGAAGCTTTGCTCCGCTCTGCTGAAAAATACGGCAAATCCTCCTACGGCCAGCATTTAAGAGCTGTTGCCGAAGGCAAAATCCTTTATTCCGCCGACAGACCCGGTGAAAGACCCTGTTGGGGAACGGAGAACACATTATGATTTTAGAAAAAACAGAAATCAACGGTGTTTATATTGTTGAACCGAAGGTTTTCGGTGACAACAGAGGCTGGTTTTACGAAACATACTCTAAAAAATCCTTTGAAGAAATGGGCATAAACGTTGATTTTGTTCAGGATAACCGCTCTTTTTCCGCTAAAAAAGGTACGCTTCGCGGTCTGCACTGTCAGACTGACCCCAAGTCACAGGCAAAGCTTGTTTCCTGCACAAGGGGTGAAATTATCGACGTTGCCGTTGATATAAGAGAAGGTTCACCTACCTATATGAAATGGGTTGCGGTTAAGCTTACGGAAGAAAACAAAAAAATGCTTTTCATTCCCAAAGGTTGCCTTCACGGATTCATCACCGTTTCGGAAAACGTTGAGATTTCATATAAGGTTGATGAATTCTATTCTCCTGAAAACGACAGAAGCATCCGCTGGAATGACCCTGCAATCGGTGTTGAATGGGGCAACGACGACCCTGTTCTTTCTGAAAAAGACAAAAATGCTCCCCTTCTTAAGGAGAGCGACGTTAAATTCAAATTCTAAAATTTTACTTTTTTATCAGGCATAATATTTTCATTTACGTCCATACTATCTGTGAAAAGCAAGGTAAGGAGATGAAAACTATGCTTGATAAAATTTCTTTGGTACTTCTGATTATCGGCGGTCTTAACTGGGGCAGCATCGGATTGTTTCAGTTTGACCTTGTTGCATGGATATTCGGCGGTCAGGGTGCAATTCTCAGCAGAATTGTCTACACTCTTGTTGCTCTTGCCGGTATCTGGTGCATTTCACTTCTGTTCAGAGATACGGAAGCGGCTGTTGTACACACCGATTCAGATGACCTGCAGTGATTTTTCAAAATCAGATAAAATAAAATCCGCCCTGCTGACGCAGAGCGGATTATTTTTTTGGTTAAATTACTGCTCAACAGCGTAAACGCTAACCTTCTTGCGGTCTTTACCAAGACGCTCGAATCTGACTGTTCCGTCGATGAGTGCGAAGAGAGTATCATCTGAACCCTTACCAACGTTGGTGCCGGGATGGATGTGAGTACCTCTCTGTCTTACAAGTACGTTACCTGCAAGAACGAACTGACCGTCTGCTCTCTTTGCGCCGAGTCTCTTTGACTCTGAATCACGGCCGTTACGGGTTGAACCCATACCTTTTTTATGAGCGAAAAGCTGTACATTTATCTTAAGCATTCTTTACACCTCCGTAAATTACTTTAATGTTGTGGGGATATTGCTTTGAAAGCTCGGTTAAATGAAGTTCAAGACCTCTTAAAACCGCTTCACACTTTTCGTTTGCTTCATTGAGAGTTAATTTCATTGACGCACCGTCAACCGAAGCTTCAGCAGAAGCACCGATAATTTCGGTTACCGTATTGGCTGCCATATAAGCCGCCGAGGAAACCGCCGCGCAGACAATGTCTTTTCCGCTTTGAGCAAACATTGCGTGACCGCTTATTTCAAAGCCGTTCAGCTGGTTGTTACCGATGAAAAATTTGACCCTTATCATAGGGAATCAAATTATGCGTTGATGGCTGCGATTTCAACCTTAGTGTAAGGCTGTCTGTGACCCATCTTGCGCTTTGAGTTCTTCTTGGGCTTGTAGGTGAAAACTGTGATTTTCTTACCCTTGCCATTCTTAACTACCTTAGCAGCAACGCTTGCGCCTTCAACGTAAGGAGCGCCAACTTTGATGCCGTCGTCGGTTCCAACAGCGATAACCTTATCAAAGGTGTATTCGCTTGCTTCTTCTGCACCAAGCTTTTCAATGTAGATAACGTCGCCTGCTTCTACCTTGTACTGCTTGCCGCCTGTTTCGATAATTGCGTACATTCGGAATATCATCCTTTTCTTATAGACTCGCTATTCTTGTAACTCTTATAAGTGGGTTACCGGAGGCACAGGAAACCTGTTTTTGGGCATAACTAACCCGCCCCGAATATGCGGCATCAAAGATTATAGCACAACAAACAAGTGTTGTCAAATCTTTTTTAGTTGTTTTTTAAAATATTTTTATATGTTATTCTGCTCTCTGCAAGCTGTAAGTGTATTCTGCATAAGCATTGCGATTGTCATAGGACCGACGCCGCCCGGTACGGGTGTTATCATAGACGTTTTATCCTTAACGTCTTCAAAATCAACGTCGCCGCAAAGCTTACCGCTTTCATTTCTGTTAATGCCTACGTCAAGAACGATTGCGCCCTCTTTTACCATATCCGCTTTCACGAAATTCGGAATGCCGACCGCCGCAACAAGAATATCCGCCTGCTTTGTGATTTCGGGAAGATTAACTGTTTTCGAGTGACAGATTGTTACGGTTGCACTCTTTGCAAGCATAAGCATTGCCATAGGCTTTCCGACGATATCGCTTCTGCCGATAATAACGCAGTGCTTACCAACAGGATCAATGCCTTCGTATTCAAGCATTTTCATCATACCCATAGGTGTGCAGGGCATAAGCTTACCTGTGCCTGTTGAAAGCGCGCCGACGTTTTCGGGATGGAAGCAGTCAACGTCCTTTGCAGGAAGAATTCTTTTAAGCACTTCGTTTTTATCAATATGTCTGGGAACGGGAAGCTGACAGAGAATTCCGTTCACCTCGGGATCTGCATTGAGTTTATCAATAAGAGAAAGCAGCTCTTCGGTTGTTGTTGCTTCGGGAAGGGCAAATTCAAGTGATTTCATTCCCACCCTTTCGCAAGCCGCTTTTTTGTTGTTAACATAAACTCTTGAAGCGGGGTCTGAGCCAACAATGATTACTGCAAGCGCAGGTGTGATTCCCCTGTTTTTGAGTTCTGTTACTTCACTCTGAATTTTATCAAGATTATACTCTCTTATTGCTTTTCCGTCAATAAGTTTCACGGTACCTCACCTCTTTATTATAATACATTATATATTATCTGCGGCGGTTTCCGATTCTTTTTCGGTGCTTTCGCCTTCGTTTGCAGATGCTTTTTCTTTCTTTTCTTTTTCAGCCTTTTTCAGGTCTTCTTCAAGGAAATAATCTATACCGTCAATGGGCTTGGGATTTTTTGTATACTTGATAAGAAGCGCTATCAAAAGCACGGTACAGAAAACCACAAGCACAGCCGAAAGTGCCTGAGAGGTTCTGATAACCGTTCCCGGAATATACAGACTGTCTGTTCTGAGGCCTTCAACAATCATTCTCTCAAAGCCGTACCAGATACCGTAGCAAAGGCCGATCTGTCCGCTGAATTTTCGTGCTTTTTTGCAGATGATATGAAGCACAAGAACACCGAGAAGACACCAGATTGATTCATAAAGGAACGTAGGATGAACGGGAAGCGTGGGGTCAACGATGAGACCGTTTGCCGCAAACTCATTCTGATTCAAAGAAATATATTCTGCGGTTTTTTGGCTCCACATACCCCAGGGAAGGTCGGTGTTTGTGCCGAAAGCTTCCTGATTCATAAAGTTACCCCATCTGCCTATACCCTGACCGATAAGAAAGCTTATTGCCGCCATATCGACAAGATTCCAGAAGTTGAGCTTACGCACCTTGCAGACAATATAGGCCGCCGCAAGACCGCCGATTAATCCGCCGTAAATCGCAAGACCGCCCTCCCAGATTTTAGGTATCTCCGAAAGGTGTTCACCGTAGTAATCCCATTTTGAGAAAACGTAGTAAAGCCTTGCACCGACAATTGCGGCAAGTGTTCCGTAGATAAGAACGTCAATCATTTTATCAAGACTGATTTTCCATTTATAGGCTGTTCTGCCGCCGTAAAGCACGGCAAGCAGAAAACCGAAAGCAATAATTGCTCCGTAAAACTTGATTGTTATTTCGTTGCCGAAAAGAGTAAACTCGGCAAGAATACTCGGCACGTTTATCGGCTTATCAAGTGCCGTAAAAAATACCTGTGTGTAATCTGACACGGTTTATCTCTCCTTTCACGCAATGGGACTTACAACCGAAAGAGCAGAGTGTTCACTCTTCAGACAAGCAAGTCTTTCCTGTGCTTTTTCAAGAGTCACCTTCTTGCAAGCGGCAATCTCGTCAAAAGGACCGTAACCGTTAAAATAAAGATCCATAAGCATATTTGCCGTATAATCAATATCGTTATAGCCCATAACCAATCTGCCGTAAAGCTTTTTCTTCGCTCTTTCGAACTCTTTTTTATCAATTCCGTTTGCGATAAGCTTTCCGATTTCTTCTTTGATCATTTCGCTTGCTTTTTCAGGGTCGGAGCTTGTACCGCCTATCATAAAACACGAAAAACCGAAGCCGTTAAACGTCGATGCGCCGAAATTCATATCGATAAGCTGTTCATCAAGAAGCTTGTTGAAAAGCGGCGAAGCCTTGCCCATAACCGCTTCAAGCATAATCTGCGATGCGATTTCATCTTCAAGCGTTAAAAGAGGCTCTGAAATATCCTCTTTGAAGCCGAGCATAAACTGTTTTTCCGCAACGGAAAGCTTTTCTTCAACGTAATCCTTAACAGGTACGGGGCTTTCTTTCTCAAACTTTCTTTCACAGAAAGTGCCTTCCGTCTGTTTTATATTCTCGTCAACAATCTCTGCCACTCTCTTATGGTCAATCGCACCGACGATGCAAAGCACCATATTCGAGGGGTTATAGAAGTTTTTATAAAGTCCGTAGAGAAGCTCTGCGTCTATCTTTGCAATCGATTCCTGTGTGCCTGCAATATCAATCGCAACGGGATGCTTATGATAAAGCGCACGCAGAAGATTGAACATTACCTGCCAATCGGGAGAATCCTGATACATACGAATTTCCTGACCGATAATCCCCTGCTCTTTTTCAACGGTTTCCTGTGTGAAATAGGGATTCTGAACAAAATCGAGAAGTATTCTGAGCGACTCTTCAACGTTTTCCGAGCCCTTGAAAAGATAAGCTGTTTTTTCAAAGCTTGTGTAAGCGTTGGCACTTGCGCCTGTTTTGGCAAAACGTTCAAAAGCATTCAGGTCTTCGCTTTCAAAAAGCTTGTGTTCAAGAAAATGTGCGGTGCCCTCGGGAATTGTTTCGAATTCTCCGTCTTCTTTTTTAACACTTGTATCAATTGAGCCGTATTTAACACCGAAAACAGCATAGGCTGAGTCATAGCCCTCTTTGGGCAAAACTCTTATTTCAAGACCTGACGGATGTTTGCCGCAGTAAACGGTTTCGGCAAGCTTTTCGTTGGTATATTTCTTAAACCTCATTTTCTGCCTCCTCCTGTGCGGAAAGCATAAAGATAGTGTCAATGGAAATCTTCTTTGCCGCGGCGCAAACCTGCTCCATTGTTACTTCCTCAATGCCGTTCACCATCTCTTCGGGTGTCATTATTTCATCGGCAAGCACCTGTGAAGAATACCAGTTCATTACGCTTTCGGGATACGAGAAGGTATGCTTTTCACGTAACGCTCTCTTTGATGATTCAAGCACCTCGGGGTCTGTTTTGCCGTTTCTCAAATCGGTAAGCTGGCTTAAAATTTCGGCAGTTACCTTTTTCTCTTTGTCGGTATCAATTCCGCTTTCAACAAGAATAATTCCTTTGCTTGCCACAAGCCTTGACCAGCAATAATAAGCAAGGCTGAGCTTTTCACGAACGTTCATAAAGAGCTTTGAATAAGTTCCCATACCGAAAATATCGTTCATAACCGTTACGGCAAAAATATTATCGTTTCTGCACTGCATTCCTGCTCTGAAGCCGATAACAAGCTTGCCCTGATTTACGGGAAGCTTTTCTTCACTGTGATTAAGACGTCTTGCTCTCTGAATAAACATTGTTTCAATTTCAGCGGGTTTGCGTTCAACAGTTTTGAAGTAGTCTTCAAAAATAGCGGCAATTCTTTCCGTATCAGCCGCACCGACAACGGTTATCTGGAAAACTGCGGTTGAAATCAGGTTTTCCCATGCAGAGTAAACGTCTTCCATTGTGAGGCTTTCGATTTCCTCAACTGTTCCAAGACGGGGCTTGCCGAACGCTTCGTTTTTACACATATTGCTTATGCACTTATTGAAAGCATAGGTGCGTTTATCGTTAAGCTCTTCTTCAACGCGCTGAATGAGAAGTCTTTTTTCTGCCGCAAGAGCTTCCTCACCGAACGAGCCGTTTTCACAGTTAGGCTTGAAAATAAGGCTTGCAAGCAATTCCGCCGCTTCAAGACCGATACTTTCTCCGTCAAGAGCAAACTTATCGGCAAGGCAGGTTATTCCCAGAGAAAGCAACTGTGCTTCTCCGTTTTTTGCAACGCTCGCAGACAAAGCCGCGCCGTAAAGCTCATCGAGTTTTCCGCAAAGAAGAGAAAACTCGGGATATTCCTTACAGGAGCGTTTAAGAAGATAAATGAGCAAAGCGTTTGCTGCCATTTTATCATCCATAGGCAACGCCATTGAAACATTTATGCAGCCTGTTTTGAATTTCTCGGTAGGCTCTGCAACAAGGCGTACTCCTTCAGCCAGCATTTTGACATGGGGCATTGGTGTCACTTCCTTAAATAATTACATCATTGATATTATACGTCATTTTCAGCAACTTTTTCATAGGTTTCTCTTTTTACAACCACCCTTGATTCACCGCTATTTACAAAAACAACGGGAGGCTTGGGAATGCGGTTATAGTTTGAAGCCATTGAATAGTTATATGCACCTGTTGAAAGCACGGCAAGAATATCGCCCGATTCAACAGACTGAATTTTTGTGTTTTCCTGAATAAGGTCACCGCTTTCACAGCATTTGCCCGCAACGGTAACAACCTGTGTTTTTTCCTGTGTTGCCTTGTTGGCACAAAGCACCTGATAATCGGCTTTGTAAAGAGCGTATCTGGGATTATCCGCCATACCGCCGTCAATCGCAACGTAGGTACGGATATTCGGAATTTCCTTAACCGAGCCGACGGTGTAAAGCGTTATTCCCGCCGCACCGACAACTGAGCGACCGGGTTCAATGAGAATGAACGGCATTTTAAGTCCGAGCTCAGCGGCATATTCTTTTACAACCGCCGCAACGCTTCTCATATATTCGCTGTAAGGTCTGGGATTATCGGAGTCGATATACTTGATTCCGAATCCGCCGCCAAGGTTGAGCTGTTCAAGTTCAACGCCCGTTTCGGCTTTGATATCGGCAAAGAGCTTGAGCATAACCTTTGCGGTAAGCTCAAAGGGGTCAACGTCAAAAATCTGTGAGCCAATATGGCAGTGAAGACCGAGAAGCTTAACGTTTGACATAGAAAGCGCAGCCTTAACAGCCTGCATCGCTTCGCCTGTTTCAATCGCAAAACCGAATTTTGAATCTATCTGACCCGTCTTTATGAAATCGTGTGTATGAGCATCCACCCCGGGCTTGATTCTTAACATAATTCCGACGGTTTTGTTTTTTGCCGCCGCAATTGAATCAAGCATCTGAAGTTCATAAAGATTATCAACAACGATTCTGCCTACACCGCTGTCAACTGCAGTTTCAAGCTCAGCGTATGTTTTGTTGTTTCCGTGAAAAACGATTCTTTCAGCAGGAAAATCAACCGAAAGAGCGGTATAAAGTTCACCGCCCGAAACAACGTCAACGCCGATGCCCTCTTTTTTGCAGATACGGTAAATTTCCTTGCAGCTGAAAGCCTTGCTTGCATAAGCAACCATACCGTTGCCGCCGTAGTTTTCGTCAATTGACTTTTTGAATTCTCTTATATTATTTAAAATCTCGCTTTCGTCAAAAACGTAAACAGGGGTTCCGTATTCCTTTGCAAGCTCAACGGTATCACATCCGCCGATTGCAAGATTCCCCTTTTCGTTTACCGAAAGGCAGTCTGAAACGTACAAAATTTATTCCTCCACTGATTTCTGAATTATCGCTTTAATCTCTTCCGCACCCGTTCCTTTAACGGCAGAAAACTCAACTTTCACAATATCCGAATAATCCGCAAGCTCGTTTGCAAAAGCCTCTCTGCGGGCTTCGGTTTCGGTTTTGTTGAGCTTATCGCATTTTGTGAACGCTATCATAAAAGGTGTTTCCGTCTGTCTTAAAAAGTCGAGCATTATCATATCGTCTGCCGACGGTGCGTGACGCATATCGATAAGCTGAACAACAAGAGCAATGTTTCTGCCTGACTGAAAATAGCCTTCCATAAGCTCTGCCCAGCGTTTCTTTTCGCTCTGTTCACGCTTTGCGTAGCCGTAACCGGGCAGGTCAACAAAATTCACTCCGTCACCTTTAAAGAAATTGACGGTTATTGTTTTACCGGGAACGGAGCTTACCCTCGCAAGATTCTTACGGTTAAAAATCTTGTTTATAAGCGAAGATTTTCCGACGTTTGAGCGACCCGAAAAAACGATTTCGGGAAATCCCGATTTCGGAAGCTGTTTTGAAGTTCCGTAAGCGGAGTCAAAAACTATTTTATCAAATCTCATATTTTTACCTCTTACTGAGTTATGGTTGCGTGTTTGCCCTCTGTGGCTTTAACGGACATCGGCTTTTTCTCTGTCCTTTCCCCGTGTGCCTTTTCAAGAGCGATTTCCCACACAGCCTGAACGGTCTTTACGGGCATAAATGTGATTGCTTCCTTAACCTTGGGGTCAACCTCATCAAGGTCTGCGATGTTATCGTAAGGAATAATAACCGTCTTGATTCCCGCCTTATAAGCCGCCATAGACTTTTCTTTGAGTCCGCCGATGGGAAGCACTCTGCCGCGAAGGGTAATTTCGCCTGTCATCGCAACATCTTTTCTGACCTTTCTGCCCGAAAGTGCAGAAATCAGAGCGGTTGCGATTGTAACGCCCGCCGAAGGTCCGTCCTTGGGTGTTGCTCCTTCGGGAACGTGGATGTGTATATCGTTTTCTTTATAAAAATCTTTATTAACGGGCAGTTCATCTGCCTTTGAACGGATGTAGCTTACCGCCGCCTTTGCACTCTCCTGCATAACGTCACCGAGAGAACCTGTAAGCTCAAGCTTTCCGCTTCCATCAAGTATTGCCGCTTCAATTTCAAGCATATCGCCGCCTACGGCAGTCCATGCAAGGCCGTTAACAACGCCGATTTCGTTTTCTTTGATTATCGCATCGGTTTTGAATTTGCGTGAGCCGAGCAGCGTTTCAACGTCATCGGGTTTAACGGTAACTTTTTCGGTGCCGTCTTTTATAATTCTTACTGCAGTCTTTCTGCAAACCGCCGCAATCTGCTGCTCAAGAGCACGTACACCCGCTTCTTTTGTGTAGCCCTCAATGATAAGACCGAGAGCCTTATCGGTTACTTTAAGCTGCTTTGCGGTAAGTCCGTGACGCTTTATCTGTTTGGGAAGAAGATGCTTTTTGGCAATATTGAACTTTTCTTCGTATGTATAACTGCCAAGCTCGATTATTTCCATTCTGTCCTGAAGAGGCTCGGGAATATTCGATCTTACGTTTGCGGTTGTTATGAACATAACTTTGCTCAGGTCAAACGGAAGCTCGATATAGTGATCTCTGAACGTTGCGTTCTGTTCGGGGTCAAGAACTTCAAGAAGTGCCGAAGTGGGGTCGCCCTTGTAATCAGACGAAAGCTTATCAACCTCATCAAGGAGAATCAGCGGATTGCTCGAGCCCGCCTGCTGAAGAGCGTTGATAATTCTGCCGGGCATTGAGCCGATATAGGTCTTTCTGTGACCTCTGATTTCAGCCTCGTCCCTTACACCGCCAAGAGAAATTCTTACGTAATTTCTGCCTGTTGCCTCTGCAACGGAGCGCGCAATTGAGGTTTTACCAACACCGGGAGGTCCCACAAGGCAGATTATCTGACCCTTGATGTCGGGAGCAAGAACTCTGACCGCAAGGTATTCGAGAATTCTCTCTTTAACCTTTTCGAGACCGTAATGGTCATCGTTGAGCTTCTTTTCGGATTTTTTGAGGTTTGTGTTTTCTTTTGTATATTCATTCCACGGAAGCGAGAGGCAGGTTTCAATATAGTTTCTGCTTACCGCCGCTTCGGGTGAGCTGGGAGAATACTTTTCGAGCCTGTCGCACTCTTTGAAAAGCTTTTCTTTAACTTCATCGGAAGCCTTGAGGAAGAAAATCTTTTCTCTGAAAGTATTGAGTTCTTCTTCGTGTGAAGCACCCGCACCAAGCTCGGTTGAAATAACCTTCATCTGCTCGCGGAGATAATATTCTCGCTGGTTTTTATCGATTGATTCCTGTACCTTATCGTTGATTTCCGCTTCAATTGAAAGCAGATTGCTCTCATTGGCAAGAAGAACGCAAAGCTCTTCAAGTCTTTTGACAGGGTTGATAACTGTCAGTATCTTCTGTCTGTCTTCATATTCAAGCATAATGTTGCCCGCAACGTAATCTGCAAGCTTACCGGGGTCGGTTTCCTGCATAACGCTTGTTACAAGGTCGCCGGGCATCTGCGGTGCACAGTCGGCATAATCCGCAAAAACGTCCTTTGCCTGACGCACAAGAGCGGTTGCATAATCGAGCTTATCACTTCTGATTGAAGGCTCTTTAATCGGGAATATCATCGTCTTGAGGAAATTGCCTGTGCCAACGTTAAGACCTTCAACAAGTCTTGCTCTATAAAGGCCTTCAACTGCAACTCTTACGTTTCCGCTTTTGCCGGGAAGCTTGAGCACCTGCTTAACGCTTGCAACAACGCCGATTTCATAAAGTCCGTCATAATCAGGGTCATCAACGGAAATATCTTTCTGTGTTACTAGAAAGATTTCCTGATCGGTGTCCATAGCTTTTTTAAGTGCGTTTATTGATTTTTCTCTGCCCACGTCAAAATGAATGAACATATCGGGAAAAACTACCAATCCCCTTAATGCCACGGTTGGCATTACTCTTATGTTTTCTTCTTTAATCATAGATAAACTCCTTATATAAAAAACAAGTCAATTTTAAAAATATTTATTTAGTATAATATTATATATTATAAACATCAAGCAGTCAACAGTAATAATCATTAAAATATTTGACAAATTGAAAATTTTATGTTAACAAAAGCTCGCACTCTGTTCCGACTAAAAGCAGAGGACTGCCGCAAGCGACAGTCCCCTTTTATAAAGAATTATCGTTATTTCATACCGTTTTCGTAAGCTTCGATCATCTTCTTGACCATCTGGCCACCGACTGAACCTGCTTCCTTAGCTGTAAGGTCGCCGTTGTAACCCTGCTTAAGGTTAACACCAACTTCTCTTGCAGCTTCCATCTTGAACTGGTCAAGAGCGGCTCTTGCCTGAGGAACAACTGAATTATTCTTTGACATTTCATTTACACCCCTTCAAATTCAATTTGCGTTTGCTTTATTATTGTTGCAATCATTCAGGGGTTTATTAATGTTAATTTTTTGATTAATTTGAAAGTTTTGAACAAAAAAAACCGCCTCACTGAAAGTGAAACGGTTTGATGAAATGTATATTTGATTTTTGTTTCAATAATAAGTTCAACAAATTTGTATTTCTTGTTTTTTAGATACCATATAGAACAATTCCAAGTATTCCCGAAATTATCACAAGCAGAATCGATGAAAACTCTTTCTTTTTAATTTTGTTCCATATCATCGGTACAGCAAACATAACGGTAAGAATTACCAACGAACGCCAATCAAATGAGATTGCAGTTGTTTTTATTGTATCAATTCCGAAGAATACAGTTAATGCCATTGTAACCGCAACAGACAGAATAAGTCCACCGAGTGCGGGTCGCATTCCGGCAATGAAAGTTTTAATTGCAGGATATTTAAGAAGATTTTTTATAACCGCCGCAACAAGCAAGATTATGATGAATGACGGAAGCACAACGCCGATTGTTGCGAGAAGTGCACCGAGAAATCCAGCCTGTTCATAGCCGATATATGTTGCCATATTGACGGCAATCGGACCGGGTATAACCGTTTCAACGCCGACAAAGTTAAGCAGTTCTTCTTCGTTCATCCAACCGTAGGATAAAACGGATTCTCCGATAAGAGAAAGCATTGCATAACCACCGCCGAATGCAAATGCACCGACTTTCAGAAAGGTTAAAAAGAGTTGAAGATAAATCATTTCTTTTCTCCTTTCGCTTTTCTTGTTTTAACAATGAAAGCCAAAAGACCGATAACACCTGCGGCAAAAATAAACAGTACGGATGAAACGTGAATTTCTAAAAGAGTGCAGAGTATCATTGCTATGCAGGTGACAGAGAAAGCAGCTATATTCAGCGGAGTTTTCTTCATTTTTTTCAGCATTTTAAAGCCTGCTGAAGCAATCAGATAAACAACACATATCTGAATTCCATTGAATGCCGCAGCAACGATTGCGATATCCATAAATCGCTCATAAAAAACAGAAACGAAATACATAATCACAAACGAAGGTATGCAAATTCCCACCGTTGCAATAACTGCACCGAGAAAACCTTTCAGCTTATAGCCGATATATGTAGCAACATTAATTGCAATCGGTCCGGGTGTGCTTTCAGCAATGGCAACGACATCCATGAATTCGTCGTGTTCAATCCATTTTCTTTTTGTTATGAACTCATTTTCAAGCAATGCAATAATCGCATATCCTCCGCCAAAGGCAAAGCATCCGATTTTCAGCATTGATATAAACAGTTGTAATATAATACTCATTTTTTCAACTTCTTTTTGTTCTTACAAATTCTTATTTGCAGAGGTGATTATATCATACGCATACGCAAAACTCAACTACACATTTAATCAAAACTGGTTTCGTTGCTCTCTCTCTGAATTGCTCAATCGCTCTGCCAATTGCTTTGGGATGAAACGCAATTTTCAGAATTGTTTCAACCTGCTCGTCTATCAGCTCATTGGGACAACTGAGAAATTTTTCAAGCATTGCTCCACGGGTGCAAAGCCTATGAGTGCGTTCTTTCCGTGTCAGCAAATTTATCTGTTACTCATAATATTTGCTTTTGTTATGCAATACTTTCAGTTTCGCTTCGCCCCTAGCTTTCATTTCACGAAGTTCGTCAATTGACTTATTTTCGAGATTTTGATTTGACATTAATTATCACCTCTTTTCTGTTTTAGGATATAAGAAAACCGCTTCACAAAAAGTGAAACGGTTTGTAAAAATGTATTTGGTTTTTGTTATGTGTTTTTTATCAAAATATTGCCGAACATATTGCCGCCGTCTTTTATAATGAACTCATTAGACACTTCCTGCGGAGCATTATTATTCGGCATATCGGGTATTTCTCCAAACGGTTTTTCGGGTCTGTCGCCTTCGGGTATTTCAGGCGGTGTTTCACCGTTTGGATGTGTAAAATATTCAGGCGGTTCAAAGCCTTGGGGAGGTATTTCGTTTACGGGAGGAAATTCACCTTCGGGCATTTCGGGAGGTGTCAAACCATCGGGTCGCATTCCGTGGCCGCCCATCATACCGCCGCTGTTACCTGCAAGCTGTTTGTCACCGCACCAAAGAGTATAGGTGCCTGCCGTTAAATCGGGACTGCTGAAAATCAGAATTGAATATGCGTTTTCGGGGCAGACGTCAAGAACAGTTTTTCCTTCATTATTTTTGAGGGTGACTGCTTCGCCGCCCCTTTGTTTTTCTGCAAAATTGAATACGGCATAATTCTGTCCGCCGTCTTCAATTCTGTCAAGCATATGGCCGCTTGCGATAACCGTTCCGCCGTTAATGTGAATGCCCATATCGGAATCTATACCCGCATCCGCACTATCCGAGCAAGCTGAAGCAATAACCGTGCCTCCATTGATTACGAGCCAGCCGTTGGAGTCAATTCCGTCACCTTCGCCCGTATCACCCGTAACTTTTATTGTCAGTTTACCGCCGTTAACGGTAGTAACTGAAACACCGTCTTCGTTGGTGTTTATGCCGTCATTGCCCGACTTGATATTGATTATACCGCCGTTGACTGTCAGGTGCATTTCGCTGTCAAGACCTTCGTTAGCTGCGGCGATATTCAGAACACCCGAGTTTTCTTTTTCGCCGTTTATGTTCATTGACATCTTGGAATAGAATGCACCGTCATATTTATGGAGCTTCTTTGCATCCTCAACCTCGTTTTTTTCGTCATTCATAACAATGGTTTCGGGTTTATATATTTTTTCAACATAAGAGCCATTGATATCATTAACTGTTCCGTCTGCGATGATTACATTCGCACCCGCTGCAGAGGTGTCAACATCCTTAGTTGCTTCATCGGTTGCGCATTCATAAACATTATAGAATATCACCGCAGGAGCAACGGAGCAGGATATATCGGCACCGTTCAGAATGAGTGTTACAACAGCTTCGGGGTTTTCCTTTGCACCGTCGCCAAGGTCTACTGCAATCTGACCTTTTGAGAGCTTTCCGCTTATGCTGTATGTGCCCGCCTTTGCGATGTGAACAACGGTGTGTGCCGCCGCTTCATCTGCAGAATGAGCATCCTTTTCCGAGCCTTCGCCATAGGTGAAATCTTTGCCTGATTCATAATAAATTATGTCGTTTGCGGTATAAACGGCACTTGAATTATTGCTGCTTACAGCTTCACCGTCAACCGTTATGCCGTTATCACTTAAAAATATTTCAACAGCATCCGTTACGGTGTTGGGAACTTCGTCGGGAATTTCCGTCGGTGTTTTTCCGCAAGCCGTAAGAGCGAATATCAGAACAAGAATAATTACCAAAGATTTTACAGGTTTCATATAATCAACCTTTCGTAGTATGTTGGAATTATTTTATCTTGTAAATATGAATTTTTTTACAGATTTTTGTAACGTTTTATCACGCATATACAGAAAAATCTACATAGCATCCAAAATCATTTCTGCCGTTTTTGTAAGTGTAGCGGTAAAAAAAACAAACCGATTCTTCAGAATTCTTTAACAAAAACATTGCAATAATTATAAAAACTTTTAAAAAATAATGCACTGCGCTACTTTGTTAAAAGTGCAAAACTTTAAATCGGTAAAGCGAATTATTTTTTGTGAAAATTTGCAATTGACGGCAGTTTTTTACGGTGCTATAATGACAGCAATTCAATAATTCATAAACGCAATGACGAGGAGCGGCAGATTAATCCCGCATCAGAGAGCCGATGGTTGGTGTGAATCGGCGGACGGATTTATCAAGGCTAAAT
>JAZQKN010000067.1:0-36166 GCA_045542175.1 Acutalibacteraceae bacterium
AAACTGTTTCTCGGGATGGACCGAAGAGCAAAGCATCAGCATCGGCAATTCCCAAAGCTTTATTAAAAATAAATGGGATGAAGAGTGGAATCTTAATTGCTCTGCAACGATACAGATAAACAGCTGATAAAAACCGGTAAGAGCAAAGTCTTTTCTAACTATTCACTTTTAACTCTTAATTTTTCACTAAAAAAGGGTCGGTAAAAACCGACCCTTTTTCTTATGCTTTTTCCGAAACGAAATCGAGAACTTTCTGTTTGAATTCGCCGTGGATTTTATATTTCTTTGAGAAGATAATGAACGAAATTGCCACCATAACGGGAGGTACAATGAACATCATAAACGAAATTGCACTCTTTGCGCTTGCGGACTGAACAACAGCATCGCCGTCGTAACCCGTAATGCTGAAGAGCGAGTACATAATAATCGCCTGTACGGTATACGCCATCTTCTGAAGGAAACCCTTCATTGAGAAGGTAAGACTCTGGTTACGTTTGCCGAGCTTGAATTCGCCGTAGTCAACGATATCCGAAAGCATAACCGTCTGGTTAACAAACATACTGCCGATACCGATTGAGGTGAAGAGATAGCAGATTCCCATTCCGTAAACGTTTCCGCCGAAAAGGTAACCGACAATCGCCATACCCGTATAACCGCCGAAAACAAGTCCGAGTGAGAGACGGTAGGTTGTGCGGTTGGTCATAAACTTGCCGCAGACGGGCACAACAAGAAGCGAGAGCACCGAGCCGACTGTGCCGAAAAGATTGAACTTTGACTGCAACGTAAGGTCACCCGCAACAACGTTGAAATAGTAACTGCTGATGCCTGAGGTCATATAGTAGCCCGCGTTTGAAATCATTGCAAAGAGCATAAAAATCAGAAGCTGGTCGTTGCTCTTGATAACCGAAATTGCGTTTTTGAACGAAAATTTTTCGTTGTTGACAATAACACGTCTTTCCTTTGTTGAAGCAACGCTCACAAGCGCAAAGCCTACAAGTGCAACAGCCATAATGATTGACCATTTGCCGAAGCCCGCACTGAGTGCGCCCGACGACATCTCGTCAAGATCGCCCTGTGTTTTGCCGAAATATCTTATGCCGTAAACGGTAAAGAGCATAACGATTCCCTGACCGATGCCCGAAAAAGCTCTGGCAATTGTGGAAACAAGGTTTCTGTCCTTTTCCTCTGTTGCAAACGACGGAATCATTGACCAGAAAGGAATATCGGCAAGGGTGTTTGTCATACCCCATAATACGTAAAGCACGGCAACGTAGATATAAAGACCGATTGAATCTTCCTTAAGACCGGGGTTGTTGAAAAGGAAAACAAGCACAACCGCATTGAGAATTGCACCCGTTAAAATCCACGGACGGTATCTGCCCATTTTTGTGTTGGTTTTGTCAACAATCATACCCATCATCGGGTCGTTGATGCCGTCCCAGATTCTTGAAAGCGGTGCAAGAATAAGCAAAAACAGCGGATTGATTCCGAGGGCGTCTGTTAAATAAATTGAAAGATATGAATAAAACATACCGTAGCTCAGGCCAAGACCGACGGCACCCACGCCGTAGCCGACTTTTCTGCCGAATGAAAGCTTGTTCATTTTCTTCCTCCTTGCGGATGATTTTATAAAATGAGTATATTACAAAATCCGCTTCATTGCAAGTGTTTGCACCTTAAAATCACCCGTCCGGAATAACTTCAAGGGGGTATGTTTACAATTTATTTAATTTATATCAAAAAAAACGCAAAATATCTCTTTTATTTTATAATAAGAAGTGATATAATATCTTTTAATTATGGATATTATTTCTATTTTTATAAAATAAGAAATTTCAGGAGGTAAAAATGTCAGATATTATTTCCGTAAAAAACCTCAGCAAAGCTTACGCAAACAATCAGGTGCTCAATAACGTAAGCTTCAGCTTCGAAAGCGGCCAGATTATCGGACTTCTCGGTCCCAACGGCAGCGGTAAAACTTCACTTATCAAAATCCTCACAGGCCTTATCAACGATTATTCGGGCGAAGTGCTCATCAACGGCAACAAGCCCGGCAAAATCAGCAAATCCGAGGTTGCTTTTCTTCCCGAAAAAACCTACCTTGCAACCTGGATGACGGTTACCGACGCGGTTAACTACATTGCCGATTTCTATGACGATTTCGATAAGGCAAAGGCTCTTGAAATGGTTGACCTTTTCAAGCTTCCCCGCAAGCAGAAGGTTAAAACAATGTCAAAAGGTCAGCAGGAAAAGCTTCAGCTTCTTCTTGTTATGTGCCGTAACGCAAAGCTCTTCATTCTTGACGAGCCTATGGGCGGCGTTGACCCCGCAGCAAGAGATTTCATTCTCGAAACAATTCTCAAAAACCGTCCCGAGGGCTCAACAATCCTTATGTCGACCCACCTCATTCAGGACGTTGAAGAGATTTTCGATTCAATCCTTATGATTGGCAGAGGCAAGCTCCTTATCAAGGATACCGTTGCTAACCTGACCAAAAACGGCAAAACAATCAATGACATATTCAAGGAGGTGTTCAGCGTTGACTGGAGCATCCAATAAAATCAGACCCAAGAACAAGTTTTTTATGCTTGTTAAAAATGATTTCCTCGCAAGCTCAAGACTTATCAGCCTTTGTTACGTAGCCCTTGCAATCGTTCTTCTTATCGGCGTTATTACAAGAAAGCTCGTTGAGGCAAGCTCTCTCTCAGGAGAAACCCTTGAAAAGGTTTCAAAAATCTTCGGCGTTTCAATTGCCGTTTCACTCATCGGCGTTTTTGTTATCATCATCGCAACAATTTTCTTTGTTGTTTACGATTTCTTCAAATCGCTTTACAGCCCCCAGGGCTATCTGAGCTTCACTCTCCCCGTTTCAAGCAATCAGCTCCTCGGCTCAAAAATTCTTGTTTACGGCGGCTGGCTCGTGCTCAGCTTCGCAGCTCTTTTCTTTGTTTATTTCTACTGGGGCAAATTCGCAATGACCGAATACGGCGAAGAAATTTCAATGGTTGAAACCTTCGCGGGCGTTATGGGTCTGGGTCTTTCACTCAACCAGCTTATCGCACAGGTTGTAATCATTGCAGTCGGCGTTGCCGTCTACATCATCAGCCTTGTTTTCCTTGTTTACTTTGCAATCACTCTTTCGCACGTAGGCAAGCTTCAGAAATATTCAATCATTCTTTCGGTAATTCTTTTCTTTGTTGCCGCTTCAGTTTTCTTCAACATCACTGCAAAGTCTTCAGAACTTATTAACTTCTCGGTTATTTTTGTTCCCGAAACAAAGCGTATTGCTTTTGATATTCTGAAAGACGGCGAAGCTTTCAAAGAAAACCTCGTTGCCGTTTGCATTACCGATATTATTACAAGCATTCTTCTCGATATCGGCATCTTCTTCGGCACGTCTTACATTATGCACAAGAAGGTTAACATCAAATAAGGAGCGATTACCATAAAAATCGGTATTTTCGGAGGGACGTTCAATCCGCCGCATAAGGGCCATACCCGACTTGCAAAGGAAGCGGCAGATTTTCTGGGTCTTGATAAGCTGATTATCATTCCCTCCTGCATTCCTCCCCATAAACTCCCCGGCAAGCTTGCAAGCGGTGAGCACCGCATACAGATGTGCCGCCTTGCTTTCGGCGATGACCCGAGAGCGGAAATTTCCGCAATGGAGCTTGAAAAGGGCGACACAAGCTATACTGTTGAAACCCTGCGCATACTAAAAGATAAATATCCCTCGGACGAGCTTTATTTCATTCTCGGCTCCGATATGCTCGAAAGCTTTCAGCGTTGGTATTGCTGGGAAGAAATTCTTTCGCTCGCCGTAATCTGCGCCGCTTCAAGAGAAAACGGCTTCAGACCCGATATGAGTGTATACACCGAGGAGCAGAAAAACCGCTTTGTTTTTCTTGATACCGAGCCGCTTGAAGTGAGCTCAACCGAAATCCGTATGGGCAGAGCGCCGCAGCTTCTTGACGAAAAGGTTGCGGAATATATCGCCGAAAACGGACTTTACGACGACGGGCTTGGCGAATACAGGCTTCTTCTTAAAGAAAAGCTTGACGAAAAAAGAATTTATCACAGCGAGTGCGTGAGCGAATGCGCCGCAGAGCTTGCTGTCAGATACGGTGCAGACCCCGAAAAGGCACGCCTTGCGGGACTTATGCACGATATAATGAAAAACGCAACCGAAGAAGAACATTTCAGATATATGAAAAACCCTTCTTCGCTTGAAATAATGAACCACAAGGTGTGGCATCAGATTTCCGCTGAAAACTATCTTTCCGAAAACGGGATAATCACCGATAAGGAAATTCTTTCAGCTATCAGGTGGCATACTACAGGCAGAGCAGGAATGAGTCTGCTTGAAAAAATTGTTTACATTGCGGATTTTATCTCCGCAGACAGGAATTATAATGACGTGGAGATTGTCCGTGCCCTTGCACGCGAAAGCCTTGAAAAGGCTATTCTTTACACCTCTCGTTATACAATTTCAAAGCTCTCATCTAACGATATGCTTTTACACCCCGCAACGGTTGACTGCTACAACGATATGCTGATGCTGTTGCAGAAAGGTAAGGATTAATATGGATTCAAAACAACTCGTCAGAGAAATTGCGAAAGTGCTCGACGAAAAGAAGGCAATGGATATCGTTGCGATTGAAACCGAAGAGGTTACCATCGTTTCCGATTTCTTCATCATTGCTTCAGGTACTTCGAACACTCACACAAAGGCTCTTGCGGATGACGTGGAGTTTGAAATCAAACAGCGTCTTAACATTGAGCCCGAACACATCGAAGGCCGTGCAACAGGCTGGGTTCTGCTCGATTACGGCACCGTTCTTGTTCACGTATTCCAGCAGGAAAGCCGAGAATATTATAACCTTGAACGCCTCTGGGCAGACGCAAGTCAGCTTGATTTGAGCGACGTTCTCACGGAAGATTGATTTTTCACTACGAAAGGAAGTTTCTAATAAATGGCTCAGTATAATTTTAAAGCTGTTGAAGCAAAATGGCAGGACATCTGGGATAAGGAAAAGACCTTTGAATGCACAGAGGATTATTCCAAAAAGAAGTTCTATGCCCTTGTTGAATTCCCCTATCCCAGCGGTGCAGGTATGCACGTTGGCCACATCAAAGCTTACAGCGGTCTTGAAGTTGTTTCGCGCAAAAGAAGACTTGAAGGTTACAACGTTCTTTTCCCCATCGGGTTTGACGCTTTCGGCCTTCCCACGGAAAACTACGCAATCAAAACAGGTATGCACCCCAGAGCTGTTACCGACAAGAATATCGAAAAATTCACAAGCCAGCTCCGCAGAGTAGGTTTCTCCTTCGACTGGTCAAAGGTTGTTGACACAACTCAGGAAGATTACTACAAGTGGACACAGTGGATTTTCCTTAAAATGTTTGAAAAGGGTCTTGTTTTCAGAGACAAAACCCTCATCAACTACTGCCCCAGCTGTAAGGTTGTTCTTTCAAACGAAGACTCACAGGGCGGTAAGTGCGATATCTGCCACAGCGATATCGTTCAGAAATCAAAGGACGTATGGTATCTCCGCATCACAGAATATGCAGATAAGCTCCTCGAAGGTCTTAAAGAGGTTGATTATCTTCCCAACATAAAGCTCCAGCAGGAAAACTGGATCGGTAAATCAACAGGTGCTTTCGTTAACTTCTCAATCAAGGATACCGACGAAAAGCTTAAGATTTACACCACAAGACCCGATACTCTTTTCGGCGTAACCTTTATGGTTATGGCTCCCGAGCATCCTCTTATCGACAAATATTCTTCAATGATTGCAAATATGGCTGACGTTGAGGAATACAGAGACGTATGCAGCAAGAAATCGGCTTTTGAAAGAACACAGCTTGTCAAGGATAAAACAGGCGTTAAGCTTGACGGCTTCTGCGCAATCAACCCCGTTAACGGCAAGGAAATTCCCATCTATATTTCCGACTACGTTATGATGGGCTACGGCACAGGCGCAATTATGGCTGTTCCCGCTCACGACCAGCGTGACTACGAATTTGCAAAGAAATTCGGTATTGATATTATTGAGGTTATCAAGGGTGGCGATATTTCAGTTGAAGCTTACACAGGCGACGGCGAAATGGTTAACTCCGATTTCCTCAACGGTTTCACAAACAAGAAGGATTCAATCGAAAAAATCATTGAAGTTCTTGCAGAAAAAGGCGTTGGCGAAAAGGGCGTTCAGTATAAGATGAACGACTGGGCATTCAACCGCCAGAGATACTGGGGCGAACCCATTCCCATCGTTCACTGCCCCGACTGCGGAATCGTTCCCGTACCCTACAGCGAGCTTCCCCTCAGACTGCCCAAGGTTGAAAACTTTGAGCCCGGCACAGATGGTGAAAGCCCGCTTGCAAAGATTGATTCATACGTAAACTGCACCTGCCCCAAGTGCGGCAAGGCTGCAAAGAGAGAAACCGATACCATGCCCCAGTGGGCAGGCTCATCCTGGTATTTCCTTCGTTATATCGACCCCCACAACGAGGAAGCTTTTGCAGACAGCGAAAAGCTTAAATACTGGATGCCCGTTGACTGGTACAACGGCGGTATGGAACACGTTACAAGACACCTTATCTATTCAAGATTCTGGTATAAATTCCTCTATGACCTCGGCGAAGTTCCCGTTTCCGAGCCCTATGCAAAGAGAACAGCTCAGGGTCTTATCCTCGGTCCCGACGGCGAAAAGATGAGTAAATCAAAGGGCAACGTTGTTGACCCCAACGAGGTTGTTGACCAGTTCGGCGCAGACGTTCTCAGAGCTTACGTTCTCTTTATGGGCGACTATGAAAAGGCCGCTCCCTGGAGCGATAACGCCGTTAAGGGCTGTAAGAGATTCATCGACCGTGTTTGGGGTATGACAGAAATGCTCACCGACGGCGACAGCTTCTCAAAAGAGCTTGAAAGCTCAATGCACAAAACAATCAAGAAGGTTACAAGCGATATTGAAAATCTTAAGTATAACACCGCAATTGCCGCTCTTATGACTCTCACAAACGAGATTTACGAAAAGGGCTCAATCAACAAGGCAGAGCTTAAGGCTTTCATCACCATTCTTAATCCCTTCGCTCCTCACATCACAGAAGAAATGTGGGAAGTTGCAGGCTTTGAAGGTATGCTTAACCAGACACAATGGCCCACTTACGATGAAGCAAAATGCGTTGATAACGAAATCGAAATCGCCGTTCAGATTAACGGCAAGGTAAGAGAAAAGCTCGTTATTCCCGCAGAAGCAGACCAGGCTGAGGTTATCGCCGCAGCAAAGGCACTTGACAAAATCGCAGACGCAATCAGCGGAATGCAGATTGTAAAAGAGCTTTACGTTAAGGGCAGACTTGTCAACATAGTTGTCAGACCGTAACTTACCGAAAAACAGCCTGAAAAAAATTAATATTTTTAAGGTTGACAATTCGGGTCTTGCTATTGTATAATAGGCAATAAGTTATGATAATTAATAACCCTTTATTATTTGAGGGGAGGGAATACAGTTGAGTCAGGTAAAAGTTAAGGAAGGCGAATCACTCGAAAACGCACTCAGAAGATTCAAGAGACAGACTTCAAGAGACGGCGTTATTCAGGAAGTTCGTAAAAGAGAACACTACGAGAAGCCCTCTGTTAAGAGAAAGAAGAAGTCAGAAGCTGCTCGTAAGCGTAAGTTTAAATAATTAAATTTACAAAACAAAGAGGCACTCCAAACGGAGTGCCTTATTTTTTTATATTGCATTAAATTTCATACTATATTTACATATTGTTAACTTGCTTGTATTATTCCTTTTGATAAAATAAGTGTTAAACAAGGAGGTGCAATTCTTATGGACACAAAAAATCCTTTTGGTCTTCGAGATGGAAAAATAGTTATGATTGAAGATTTATATGAAGATGAAAAAGGTCTTGCTTGTAACTGTATCTGTCCTGCTTGCGAAGACAAACTTATAGCAAGAATGGGTAACATAAATATACATCATTTTTCACATAGCGGAAAAGGTTGTGAAAAAGAAAACGCCTTTTTAGTTGGAATTTACTCTCTTGTTAAAGAAATAATAGATTCTGAAAAAATTACGCTTCCTCCTTTGACTGTTTATTGGTCTCCCTATGAAAAACCATATACAAAAAACAACTATTTTGATCGAATTAGTTTTTCAAAAAAGTATTGTTTTCAGCGATTTATAAACATTTACCCAGAAACAGAAATTACACCGCAAAAAACAGAGATTATATATAAAAAACAAAAGCCCGTCGCACTGATTTTATATTTAAAAACTAAAAAATTAGCTTTATGCATTAAACCCCCTGATACTGTTTGCCACTCAGTATCAATTAAAAAATATGAGGACTTAGCAACTATCTGCTTTGATGCGTCAGACATAGATTTTAATAACCTTAAGAGAACCGATATATCAAAAAAAATTGTGTCTGAAATTAATAACAAGTATTGGATTTATTCTCCAAAAGCTTTAGAGTCTTTCGATAAAATTTATAAAGAAAACGAAAAATATATAGAGAAACAGAAAGAAGATATAGAAAGTTTAGAAAAGAACAAAAAAACCACTCAAAAAAAAGACATAGACAATTCTCCCTCTCAAACACAGCAAAAATTAGATAAAAGCAGCATTCGTTTAAAAGGATATGAATCTATAAAAAATAAAGATTTTTATCAAGAAAGCTACATAATAAAAGATTTTTGTGGTAATCGTTGGGTTTTGTGCACAGAGTGTGGAGATAAATATCCTTCTGATGAGTGTTCTGCTTATGGCATGCCTAAATTAAACTTAGGTCTTTGTCGTAATTGCGAAAAAAACAATAAAAAACCAATATTTTATAACTAAAAAAGGTGCATCTTCCGATGCACCTTTTACTCTTTATTCTGCAAACTCTGTTTCGTCAATCAGCTTGCAAACGTACATATCCATTTCTTCAAGCGTCTTTATGCCGAGATTGATATAGTATTCATCGTTGTCCCTGTCGCAGAGCATTGCAAAGTTTTTGCCTATGCGCTCCTCAACGTCATCATTCTTTCTGACGGAAAGAAAATAGAAGGTGAACGATGAGCCGTCCGAAATATCGGCAAAGAAGCCCGCCGCCTCGTCGCTGAGCTTTGCATACATTGCGTTAACTGCCTGTGACGCAAGCATTGAATGAGGCATATATTTCTGCAACGAAATCTGGAAAACAAAAACCATCAGCGAACGAAGCTGACGCACTTCGTTTGTTTTAAGCTTTGCACAGTCCACGGGATAAAAGCCCTCGGGTTTGAGTATTGCAAGCTTTTCGCCGAGAAGCGTTGCCTTATCCATATTTCCGTTGCGTCTGTATTTATCCGTAAGCTCTGCTATCATTGCAAGGTCAGAGCTTGCTCCACCCGTTTTTTTAGGGTGAAAAATTTTTATATCGTCGTCGTTTCTCAAAATCTTTACCCTCGTAATTTTATATTAGCGCTCCAGCGCAGCCTTCTTCTTTTTCATTTTTGATTTATAACTCATAAGAGCTTTGAGAGCCGTATCGGGGGTTGTGTATTCGCCGATGCAGATTGCCTTTTTGGAATACATACCCTTGAAATCCGTTCCGCCAAGAGCAAGAATGCCCTTTGTCTTTGTAAGTTCAAGAAGCTTTTCCTGCTGCTCTTCGGAATTATCGGGATGCCATACCTCAACACCGTCAAGGTCACATTCAAGAAGCTCGTCGAGAAGCTCGAAAGAATCGTTGGTGCCGGGATGTGCAAGCACGGCAATACCGCCCGCCTCGTGAATTGCCTCAATAACCTCTTTGGGCTCGGGGAAATTCATTTTAACAAGCACGTTTTCAGGGCTTTCGGGAGAAAACAGTTCATTATAAAGCTCACCGTAAATCTTATCGGTAAGTCCGCACTCGAGAAGAGCGTGCATAATATGCTGCTCAAAAACCGCAGTTGCACCCGTAGCACACTTGAGAACAAGCTCAGGCGTTATGGGATATTTGCGTGCGATTTTAAGAGTCATCAGCTGACTTGCCTTTTTTCTGATAACGATGTTTCTGTGGCAAAGACCTTCCAGCCTGTCCGGGCTGTCGCTGAGATAGCAAAGAATTTCGGCATACCTGTCCCTCTTTGCATCGTAGCATGAAATTTCAACGCCGGGAATAACCGTAATTCCTCTGCGCTCTCCGATTATTTTTGCTCTTACCGTACCTGCCTGACAGTCACGGTCGGTAATTGCAATTGTGTCGATGCCGCGTTTCTGGGCAAGAACAATGAGGTCATCAATACCCATTGAACTGTTAGAAAGCTTTGTGTGGCAATGTAAATCTCCGCCCATACTCATAAACCTCTCTGAAAATGCAAGATTATCTTAATATAAATTATATATCAATACTCAAAAATCTTCAAGTCTTTTTTGGAATCAAAGTAATTTTTTACTTACAAAATCTCTATTGGAAAAGTATGATATATATGATATAATTAAATGATAGGTTTATAAAAGGAGATGAAATGATGAAAAAACTTGCAATCGGTTTAAGCGGCGGCGTTGACAGCGCGGCGGCGGCACACCTTCTTTTGCAGAAGGGTTATGACGTTGAAGGAATTATTCTTCGCCTCAAACCCGAAGATGCCGCAGACAGTGACATTGCCGATGCACAGAGAATTGCCGACAAGCTCGGAATAAAGCTTCATATTCTCGACTTGAGAGAATATTTTTCGGAAAGCGTAATTTCGCATTTCATTTCTGAATATCTTGCAGGGCGTACGCCCAACCCGTGCATTGAATGCAACAGCCTTATAAAATTCGGAGCGATGCTTGATTTTGCTCTTGAAATCGGCTGTGACGGAATTGCAACGGGTCATTATGCAAAAATTGAAGAAAACGGCGGCAGATTTTTGCTCAAACGCTCCGTCGGTGCAAAAGACCAGAGCTATTTTCTTTATAAACTGACACAGAATCAGCTTTCAAAAATTGTTTTTCCGCTTGACGGTCTCGAAAAAGACGAAATCAGGCAAATCGCCCTTGATGCGGGTCTGCCCGTTGCACAAAAGCGTGACAGTCAGGAAATCTGCTTTGTGCCCAACGATGATTACATCGCCTTTCTTTCGGGCAAGGGAATTTCCTCACCCGAAGGCAATTTTACCGATAAGCAAGGCAATATTCTCGGCAGACACAGCGGCATAATCAATTACACCGTCGGTCAGCGAAAGGGTCTGGGTGCATTCGGCAAGCCGATGTTTGTCAACAGCATCTGTGCCGAAAACAACACGGTAATTATCGGCGAAAACGGCACGCAATATTGCAAGGGTCTGATTGCCGACAGTATGAATTACATTGCTTTTGACGCTCCCGAAAAGCCTTTCCGTGCCGAAGTTAAAATCCGTTTCAGGGCAAAGGAGCAACCCGCTCTTATAACTCCGCTTGAAAACGGCAAAGCCGAAATCATCTTCGATGAGCCGCAAAGGTCAATAACTCCCGGTCAGGGAGCCGTTATCTATGACGGCGATACCGTTATCGGCGGCGGCAGAATCATTGCGCAAATTGACTCTCAATAATTTTTTCGCTTCCCTCGGGCGAATAGACCCATTTTTCAATGTGACCGCCGTCAATATAATATTTCAGCGGCTCGGTGGGATAATCCGCCTCAAACGAATCAACGATAATCAGCTTGATTTTCATTTTTGAGGGAATAATGCTTTTAATATAAACCCCTGCGTGGCTGCCCGCCTCAACACCGGGCGAAAACTCCGCAAGCCCCGCAAGGTTGGGCGCAAGCTCAACGAAAATTCCGTATTTTTCAACCGACCTGACAATGCCGGGTACGGTTTCACCGACCTTCAGATTTTCGGCATTCTGCTCCCACGTGCCGAGCAGCTCTTTATGGCTCAGAGTAATTCTGCCGTTTTCATCTATGCTTTTCACAACGGCAAAAATGCTGCTGCCGGGTGAAAATCTTACGCTCGGATGCGGAATTCTCGAAACGGAAATGCTGTCGATGGGCATAAGAGCGTTAATCCCTGCTCCGATATCGCAGAAAACTCCGAAGCCCTCAATGTGCGACACAACTGCGGGTATAACGTCGCCCGCATTAAGCTGCGAAATATATTCGTTCATACATTCATTCTGCACCTTGCGTCGGCTGAGAAGAGCAACGGTTTCGCCTTTTTCATTTTCTTCAAATCCCGTTACGCAAAAAACAACGGGCTTGTTGACCCTCGAAATAAGGGCGATATCCCTTACGGAGCCGTCCTCAATGCCGATTGCCCCCTCGTTTCTCGGAATTATTCCTTTCATACAGCCGAGGTCTATGTGCAGATTATGCTCCGAATCGCAGCGAAGCACTCTGCCCTCAAGCATAATTTCGTTATAACAGGCGTCACGCAGCGCACAGGCGCTTGAAAGATATTTTTTGTTTTCTTCTGTTGAAATCAACTGACCCTCGGGTTTGAATTTTTTCATTATTTACCACCGTTCCTGCCTATAGGCTTTGTAATTAATATAAAATATATGAGCCGCAAACCTGTCGGATTACAAATTTTTTCATTTTTATATACATTCACCTGTTATTATGGTATAATATAGTATTAAATATTTGAGGTAAAGCTATGGATGTAAGAGTCGGAGACCAGCTCCTTATGAAAAAAAAGCACCCCTGCGGATGCGATATTTTCGACGTTCTGCGTATCGGTGCGGATTTCAGGATCCGTTGCCACGAATGCGGCAGAGAGGTTATGCTCGAAAGAGTTAAAGTAGAGAAAAACATCAGAAAAATTATCCGTAAAGAAGAGGAATAATAAATGCTCGACAGACTTAACAAGGTTGAAGAAAGATTTGAAGATATAAACGCAAAGCTCTGCGAAAGCGACGTTGTGGCAGATATTGCCCAATATAAAAAGCTTATGCAGGAGCTTAAGGTTTTAACCCCGATTGTTGAAAAATACCGCCAGTATAAATCGGCTGAAGCTTCTATGACGGAGGCAAAAGAGATGCTTGATGCGGGCGGAATGGAGCACGATTTCCGCGAGCTTGTTCAGGAAGAATTCGAGGAAAGCCGCGAAAAGCTTGCCGTATACCGTGAAGAGCTGAAAATTCTTCTTCTGCCCCGCGACCCCAACGATGACAGAAACGTTATTGTTGAAATCCGCGGCGGTGCGGGCGGCGAAGAGGCTTCCCTTTTTGCGGGTGTTCTTTACAGAATGTACTCAATGTACGGCGAAACAAAGGGCTGGAAAGCCGAAATTCTCAACGCCAACGCAACCGAGCTCGGCGGCTACAAGGAAATCAGCTTTATGATTGAGGGCGAGGGCGCATATTCACGCCTTAAGTTTGAAAGCGGTGTGCACCGCGTACAGCGTGTGCCCGAAACCGAAAGTCAGGGCAGAATTCACACCTCAACCGTTACCGTTGCCGTTTTACCCGAAGCGGAAGAGGTTGACGTTGAAATCAACCCCGCCGATTTGCAGATAGATACCTACCGCTCGGGCGGTGCAGGCGGTCAGCACGTTAACAAAACCGAAAGTGCAATCCGTATCACCCACCTTCCCACAGGGACGGTTGTTGAATGTCAGGATGAAAGAAGCCAGCATAAAAACAAGGACAGAGCAATGAAAATTCTCCGCTCAAAAATCCTTGAAGCCGAAAGAGAAAAACAGCACGATGCCATTGCGGGCGAAAGAAGAGCGCAGGTCGGCACGGGCGACAGAAGTGAAAGAATCCGTACCTATAACTACCCTCAGGGCAGAGTCAGCGACCACAGAATCAATCTTACTCTTTATAAAATCGACGCAATTCTCAATGGCGACCTCGATGAAATAATCGATGCTCTCGTTACCGCCGACACTGCAGAAAAACTTAAAAGTCAGGAATAAAATGAAAACTTTATTTTTAAAAGACAACAGCAAAACCGATATTCAGCAGGCTGCCGAAATCCTTAAAAACGGCGGTCTTGTTGCCATACCCACCGAAACCGTCTACGGTCTTGCGGCGGATACTTTTAACCGTGAAGCGGTAAAAAATATCTTCGTTGCCAAGGGCAGACCTCAGGATAATCCGCTTATCGTCCACGTTTCTTCTCTTGAAGAAATATCCCCTCTGGTTACGGAGGTTGATCCCAGACTTTACGACCTTGCGGAAAAATTCTGGCCCGGTCCTCTGACGGTTATTATGAAAAAATCCGATAAAGTGCCCGATGAAGTGAGCGCTGGTCTTGACACCGTTGCAATCCGCTATCCGTCACACAAGGGCGCAAGAGAAATCATAAAGGCGGCGGGCGTGCCTCTTGCCGCACCGAGCGCAAACGCTTCGGGCAGACCGAGTCCCACCTGTGTTGAGCACGTGCTTGAAGACCTTGACGGCAGAATCGATGCCGCGGTTGACGGCGGCGAATGCGAGGTCGGTCTTGAATCAACCGTTATCACCCTTGCCACCGAGCCTCCCACCCTGCTCCGACCCGGCGGAATCACCCCCGAGCAGCTTTGCGAGGTGCTTGGCGAAATCGAAATCGCATCGGCGGTGCTCAATCAGCTAAAAGACGGTGAAACCGTGCAGTCGCCCGGTATGAAATATAAACATTATGCCCCGAAAGCACAGGTTACAATCATTCGGGGAAGCTTTGAAAAATATAAAAAATTCCTCCTTGCCCAGACGGATACCGTTTGTGCCGTCTGCTTTGAGGGTGAAGGCAAATATTTTGAAAAATCCATCGAATACGGCAGAGAAGAAAGCGATTCTTCACAGGCTTACGGTCTTTTCCGCGCCCTGAGAGACGTTGACACAACGGGCTGCCGACGTGCTTTTGTCAGATGCCCCGTAACCGACGGCGTAGGGCTCGCGGTCTATAACCGATTGCTCCGCTCCGCCGCATTCAGGGTTATCGACCTTGAATTTGATATTCCCGTTATCGGGCTGACAGGTCAGACGGGCGCTGGCAAATCAACGGTTGCAAGGCTTTTTGAAGAAAAAGGCGTTTACAATATCGATGCCGACCTGCTTGCACGCAAAGCGGTTGAAAATCCCGAAGTTATCGCCGCTCTTTGTTCCGAATTCGGCGGGGATATAATCAGAAACGGCTCGCTTGACCGCCGTGAATTGGCAAGAAGAGCGTTTTCCAACCCCGAAAAACAGGCAATTCTTAACTCAATAACCCACCCCGAGGTCACAAAGCTTGCCGTTGAGGAAATCCATTCGGCAGAAAAATCGGGCGCAAAGGCGGTTCTGATTGATGCGGCTCTGCTTTTTGAAAGCTGTCTGCCCGCTCTTTGCAGCGTTACGGTCAGCGTTGTTGCTGAAAAGGAAACAAGGCTTGAGCGCATTATGAAGCGTGATTCAATCAGCCGCGAGGATGCCCTTATCCGTATGAATGCTCAGAAGGATGAGGAATATTACAAACAAAAAGCCGACGTTGTGATTAGCAACAACGGCGAAAATCTTAACGCACAGATTGAAAATATTGCCGTAAAATTAAAAGTTTAATCCCGCATAAACAACATAAAATAATCTATAACATTCTGAAAGGATGATAAAAATGAGTGAAAAAACCGCAGCTGAGCTCCTCAAGGAAGAGCTTTTCGCAGAAAACAAAAACGCTGCTTACACCTGCTCCGACGAAGAAATTGCCGTTGCCGATAATTTCTGCATCGGATATGCAGATTTCCTCAATAAATGCAAAACGGAGCGTGAGGCTGTAGCCTACACAAAGGCTCTTGCTGAAAAAGAGGGCTTCATCCCCTTTGATTCAACCGCTTCTTACAAAGCGGGCGACAAGGTATATTTTGAAATTCATAAAAAAGCTCTCATTCTTTGCGTTTTCGGTACGGAAAGCCTCGCAAAGGGTGCAAAAATCGTGGCTTCACACGTTGATTCTCCCAGACTTGACCTCAAGGCAAATCCACTTTATGAGGATAACGGGCTTGCTTTCTTCAAAACTCACTATTACGGCGGAATCAAAAAATATCAGTGGACGGCAATTCCCCTTGCCCTTCACGGTGTTATCTGCAAGAAAAACGGTGAGTGCATCAACGTAACCGTCGGCGAAGACGAGGGCGACCCTCAGTTTGTTATCACCGACCTTCTTCCCCATCTTGATAAAAAACAGGCAAACAGACCTCTCGATGAAGCAATCGAGGGCGAAAACCTTAATCTGCTTATCGGCAGCCGTCCTTTCTGCAAGGATAAGGGCAGCGATATGGTAAAGCTCAATATCATCAAGATTCTCAACGATAAATACGGCATTGTTGAAAGCGATTTCATTTCGGCAGAGCTTGAAATCGTACCCGCTTTCAAGGCAGTTGACATCGGCTTTGACCGCAGTATGATAGGCTCTTACGGTCATGACGACAGAGTTTGCGCCTATCCCTCGATTATGGCAGCTTTTGCCGTTACAAATCCTAAATTCACAAGCGTTTCGGTTATCACCGATAAGGAAGAAACAGGCTCCGACGGTAACACGGGTCTTAATTCGGCTTACCTTGAGCATTTTATCTGCGATATTGCAAAAACTCAGGGTCTTGAGGGCAGAGACGTGCTTCGTGCAAGCGAATGCCTTTCGGCAGACGTAAATGCAGGCTTCGACCCCATCTACCCTTCCGTACACGATAAACTCAATGCCGCTTTCCTCAACAAGGGCATTGTTGTAACAAAATACACAGGCTCAAGAGGTAAGAGCAGCACCAACGATGCTCACGCCGAATTTATGGCAAAAATCCGCAATATCTTCGATTCTGCCGACGTTGCGTGGCAGACAGGCGAGCTCGGTAAGGTTGACGAGGGCGGCGGCGGCACGGTTGCAAAGTACGTTTCAAACCTCGGCGTCAACGTTGTTGACGTAGGCGTGCCCGTGCTTTCAATGCACGCTCCCTTTGAGCTTGTTTCAAAACTCGACGTCTATATGGCGTTCAAAGGCTTCAAAGCTTTCCTGGAACAGTAAATCCAAACGCAGCCCGGACAGTTCGTTTGAGGAATAAAAAAGAAGAAATATTCGCATTGTTTACAATTTGTTCACATTTTAACAACAAATAGACAGACATTATTCAATATTATACAAATATACACTAAAGTGTTGAATATGACATCTTCTTTTTTCATTTTTATTTTCTCTTTCCCCAAACACTGCCGAATGCTGCACACGTTCGGCAGTGTTCTTTTTATGCCGTTTGTTCAGAGGTGATTTTATGAATACACAGTCATTGCAGAAAACTCTCTCTTCGGGCGAAGGATATCTGATTGTTTCGCCACAAAACCGCCGCTACTTTACGGATTTTGATTCATCCGACGGCTATCTGCTTGTAACGGCAACCGAGAGCGTTTTTCTTACCGACAGCCGTTATATAGAGGCGGCACGCAATCAGGTAAAGGATTGCTCGGAGATTGAAATGCTTGTTTCTCTTTCCGCCCAGCTGCCCGAATATATCAAAAAGCTCGGCATAAAAAAGCTTTACACCGAAGCTGAAAACCTTACGGTTTATGATTTCGGAAAAATTTCGTCTGTTTCGGGCTGCGAAACACTTGCAGAGAAAACAGACGAAGCGATAAGCACCTTAAGAAGAATCAAATCTCAGGAAGAGAAAAAATTGATTCTTGTCGCGCAGAGCATAGCCGAAAAAGCGTTTGACCATATTCTCGGCTTCATTTCAACCGAAAAAACCGAAAAGGAAATTGCTCTCGAGCTTGATTTCTTTATGCTCCGAAACGGCGCACAGGCGGTTTCGTTTGAAACAATTGCAGTCAGCGGAGCAAATTCCTCAATGCCCCACGGCGTGCCCTCCGAGAAAAAAATTGAAAACGGTGATTTTATCACAATGGATTTCGGTGCGGTTTTCGGCGGCTATCACAGTGATATGACAAGAACGGTTGCCGTCGGAAGTGTCAGCGATAAACAGGCAGAGGTTTATGAAACCGTATTGAAAGCTCAGCTTGCTTCACTTGAAACTCTCAAGGCGGGTGTTTCGGGCATCGATGCCGACAAAGCGGCAAGGGATATTATCTCACAGGCGGGCTACGGCGACTGCTTCGGTCACGGAACGGGTCACGGCGTCGGAATTGAAATTCACGAAGCACCCAGACTTTCGCCAAAGAGCAAGGCAATCCTTGAATGCGGCGACGTTGTGACGGTTGAGCCGGGTATTTATCTTCCGGGTGAATTCGGCGTGCGCATTGAAGATATGGCTTTTATAACCGAAAACGGCTTTGAAAATCTTACAAAAACGCAAAAATCTCTTATTATTCTTTAACATATTACCTTTCTTTAAAAAAAGACTTGAAAAAAGCTATTGAATAGTATAAAATAACTGTGAAAACATATAAACAATTATAAGGAGTAAATATTTATGGTAACAGCAGGCGATTTCAGAAACGGCGTAACCTTCGAAATGGAAGGCCAGGTTTATCAGATCATCGAATTCCAGCACGTTAAGCCCGGTAAAGGCGCTGCTTTCGTAAGAACCAAGATCAGAAACGTAATCGGCGGTGCAGTTGTTGAACGTACATTCAACCCCACCGATAAGTTCCCCACCGCTTACATTGAGCGCAAGGAAATGGAATATTCATACGAAGACGGCGGTCTTTACTACTTCATGGACCCCGAAACCTATGATATGGTTCCCATCGGTCAGGATACTCTTCCCGAAAACTTCAAGTTCGTTAAGGAAAACGAAACTTGCCGCGTTCTTTCATACAAGGGCAGCGTTTTCGGTGTTGAACCCCCCACAACAGTTACTCTTCAGGTAACAAAGACTGATCCCGGCTTCGCAGGCAACACAGCAACTAACGCTACAAAGCCCGCAACTCTTGAAACCGGCGCTGAAGTTAAAGTTCCTCTCTTCATTGACGAGGGCGAAATGATTGTTGTTGATACCCGCACAGGCGAATAACTCAGCCGTGCATAAATCATAATTTTTGGAGGACAAAAGAAATGACTCTTACTGAAAAAGTTGCATATCTTAAAGGTCTCGCAGAAGGTCTTGCACTTGATGAAAGCAAGCCCGAAACAAAAGTTATCAATGCAATGATTGACATTCTTGACGATCTTGCTCTTACAGTTGAAGATCTTGAAGACGGTCTTGACATCTTCTCAGAACAGCTTGACGCTGTTGACGAAGACCTCGACGAGCTTGAAGGCTTCGTTTACGAAGAGCTCGATGATTGCGACTGCGATTGCGATGATTGCTATGATGACGACGACGAGTTTTATGACGTTGAATGCCCCACTTGCGGTGAGGTAATCGGCGTTGACGGTGAAACTCTCGACGAAGGCAGCATTGAATGCCCCAACTGCGGCGAACTTCTTGAATTTGAATTCGACTGCGATTGCGACTGTGACGATTGCTGCGACGAAGACTAATCTTTAAAATGCAAAAGCACTCTTCTTTATGAAGGGTGCTTTTTTTAGTGAATAGTGAATAGTTTAGGGCGGGTTTCACCCGCTCCCATTTTATAAAAAGCAAAAAACCGCAACGAAAATTCCGCTGCGGTGATTTTTATTTATTCTTTTCTGCCTTGCCCTCTTCAGTATCACGGTAAAACTGTGTTTTGGGGCTGGGATGCTTGGTCGAATTCCAGAGCTCTTCTGCCACGGGTGCCCACGCTGCTGCAAATTTATCACACTTTGAGCAGAGTGTTTCAGCACTTTCAGCAACAATCAGATCCGTTGACTTTGCTCCTGTTTCGGCGATTATCTTTCTCAGACAATCGGGATTTTCAAGCATCGGACAGGGTCTTAAATGGTTATCGTTGAAAGGCTGATTTTTCCAGTATGCCTGGAAAAGCGGTCTTTTGAGTGCCTCAAGAATGGTATGAGTTCTGATGTTGGAATCCGAATAATGAATGAAAACGCAGGGCTCCATATCGCCTTCGGAGTTGATGTGGAAATAGTTTCTGCCGCCTGCAATGCAGCCGCCTACGTATTCCGCGTCGTTCTGGAAATCCATAACGAAAATGGGCTTGCCTGTCTTACTGTTTCTCACTCTGCGAAGCCACTTATACATGTGAACTCTTTTATCGGGTGACGGAATAAGATCAACGTCTGCTCCGTGACCAACGGGCATATATGCAAAATAAAGAGCATAAATTGCACCTTTTTCAACAATGAAATCCATAAACTCATCGCTTGTTACGGCGTCAACGTTCTTTTCGGTGTAGCAAACCGAAATTCCGAATGCAAGACCGTATTTTTTAAGCATATCCATTGCGGCAACAGTTGTTTTATATGCTCCCTCGCCTCTGCGGAAATCGTTGGTTTCTTCCGTACCCTCAATGCTCAGGGCAAGTGAAATGTTGCCAAGCTTACGCATTTCTTCGCAAAGAGCCTCGTCAATGAGGGTTGCGTTTGTGTAAACAACGAATGCACAATCGGGATTTTCTTTGCAGAGGGTGAGAATTTCTTTTTTCTTAATGAGCGGCTCGCCGCCTGTAAGCATATAAAGATGTGTGCCGAGCTCAGTACCCTGACTGATAATGCTTCTCATTTCGTCAAGAGTAAGGTTGGATTTGTGGCCGTATTCTGCAGACCAGCAACCCTTACACTTCATATTGCAGGCACTTGTGGGGTCAAAGAGCATAAGGAAAGGAATATTACATTTATATTTCTCTCTGTTTGCTCTTACAGCTTTTGTTCCGTTAACGCCCGCACCCAGACCCATTGCAAGAATCATATTCTTGATAACGTTGGGGTCGCAGTTATTTATGATATTCATAGCAAATTTGTTCCAGACGTTTTCGGGGTCAAGAACAGCCTTGCGGAAATGGTCAAAATTCTTTTCAGGGAAAGCTCCGCCCATAAGCTTTTGCGAAAGGTCAATCAGCTTTGTAAGGTTTTCGGCGGGGTTCTTTTTGATATATTTGAATATACCGTCAAACGCAACCGAAGCTGAGGCGCGCTGAATTTTCTCTTTAGCGGTCATCATAAGCTATCCCTCCTTCTTAAATAGTACATACAAGAATAAGTATACCACAGTATTTTTGCCATGTCTATAAAAAATTTGTTAATTATCTTTCTTTTCCTTGCTTTAAGGGCAATAATATTGTATTATATTTTTGGTTTTTACAAATAATTACAGGGAGTTTTTGCGATGAAAGAAATTTCACTCAAAAAAAAGAATATAATCGGTGCTGCATTGCGTATTGCGGTTTCACTTGTTATTATTGCCTTGATTTTCTGGAAATATGATGAACTGAAAAATATCGACGTGAGAGCAATTGTTGATTCGGCAGGCAGCTTCGGTCTTGCAGTTTTGAGCATACTCGGTGTTTATTTTGTTAAAAGTATGACCTTTGTTGTGCCCGCTTCGATTGTTTACATTGCTGTCGGTCTTGCTTTTAACCCCATTGTTGCAATCCTCATCAACTGCGTGGGAATTCTGATTGAGGTCAGCGCAACCTATCTCCTCGGCAGAGTTATGGGAGGAAAAAGCGTTGTTCACAAAATTGAGGGCACAAAATACGGTTATAAGCTTCTTTCAATGCAGAGCAAAAACAAATTCTCGGCACTTCTCGCAATCAGATTTCTTCCCGTTTTCCCGATTGATATCGTAAGTCTGCTCCTCGGCGCAACAAGAACTTCTTTCGGCACCTATATCGGTGCTTCTCTTGGCGGAATTCTTCCGAGAGTTATTCTTTTCACGCTTCTCGGCGAAGGTCTTTACAAGTTTATTCCGATGAAAAAGCTTGTTATCTTTGCGGTTATTCTCATTCCGATTGCCCTTGCGGTCTGGGTCATCAGATACATTATCAAATCGAAAAAGGAAGCAAAAACCGCAGGTATGCCCTATATACCTCTTAAAGAGGGTGACAGAAGCGTAATTCTTGATACGGATATGGGTCCCGACTGCGATGACGCGGGCGCACTTGCCTTGCTTTTGCATTATTCAGAAAAATACAGCGTTCCCATTCTGGGCGTTGCAAACTGCACATCAAACAAATACGGCAACGGCGTTATCAGAGCAATTTCGGATTTCTGCGGCTTTGAAAATATGCCTGTGGGAATGAACAAATCAACAGACCTTCTTGAAAACCGCAAAAAATTCAATAAACCCGTAACCAAAAAATATTTTGATAACGTTTCCGATGCCGTAAAGGCAGACGAAGCCTGTGATTTTTATAAAAAGGCTCTTAAAAATCAGAAAGATGATTCCGTAACTGTCATAACCGTAGGTCAGCTTACGAATATCCGCCGTATTTTAGAGGAAGAGCCCGAGCTTTTCAATGAAAAAGTAAATTCACTTATCTGTATGGCGGGTAAATTCCCCGACGGCAAAGAATTCAATATTGAAGAAGACGTTGAAGCCGCTCAGTACGTGTTTGCCAATTTCAAAAAAGTGACCGTATTTTCGGGTTTTGAGGTCGGCGAAGGAATTATGACGGGCTACAAAGAAATTCCCGAAAACGGCGAAAATAATCCGATTTACGATTGCTATAAACTCTTTAACGGCAACGAAAATCCGCCCTATCTTCGCGACAGCTGGGATTTAACGGCAGTGCAGTATGCTTTTGAGGGCAACGGCAATTTTTACGAAACTTCAAAATCGGTTGAAATTGAAATCAGCGAAAACGGAAAGCTCAAAAGCGAAAGAGAAAAATATTCCCGCAAATACTATATAATAAAAAAAGCCCCCGATTCCGAAATCGCAGGCTATCTTAACAGAATTCTTTATACGTTTAATTAATAAAAAGGAGTACCAAACGGTACTCCTTGATTTTTTATAAATTACTGATACTGTCAACGTATCCTGTTCTTTTAAGAAGGGTTGACGACGAAATCTGAGCGATATAAACCTTATCCTCGCCTTTCTTGTTTCGGCAGACGATAAAAGATTTCGGCAAATCGTAGCATACGTTTTCCACAATGCCGTCTTTTTCAGCCTTTGCAAGATAATTTCGGGTATTTTTTGAAACCGTTGTTGTATCAAGGTCAAAAATTCCTATAATATCGTCAAAGGTTATAACCTTATCCATACCCAGATGAAGATACATAATTTACTCCATTTCTTTTATTTCGCCGTTTTTAACCTCAAAAGCCTTGCCCTTTTTGGAGCGGAGAAGCTGTGACGGGTCGCAACATGTGATGAAAACCTGCCAGTTATCAAGATAATTGAGGATAAACGTCTGTCTGCCCTCATCAAGCTCACTCATAACGTCATCGAGCAAAACAACGGGACATTCGCCCGTAATTTTTTCAACAATCGATGCTTCGCCGAGCTTGAGCGCAAGGGCGCATGACCTCTGCTGACCCTGTGAGCCGTAAATTCTGGCATCCATACCATCGAGAGTTAAAACCAAATCGTCGGTATGCGGACCTGCGTTTGTATAAAGCCTTTTGAAATCGGCATCCTTGGTTTTTTCAATGTTTTCTTTAAGCTTTGCTTTGATTTCTTCTTCGGAAATATTTTCTTTTGAGAAATCGTAGTAAAACCTGAATTCTTCCCTGCCCGAGCTGATTCCTTTATAAATCTCGCCCGAAAGCTCGGAAAGCATTTCAATATAATCGAGCCTGTATTTGATTATTTTTGCTCCGAGAGAAGCCAATTCTTCATTCCACGGCTCAAAATACATATAATCAAATTTTTTCTCGGCGTATTTCTTTAAAAGAGCGTTTCTCTGGTCAAGCACACGCAGATAACGTGACATCAACACAGCATAATTCGGCTTGATAAGGCTCAGCGCAATATCAATCATCTTTCTTCTTTCGGAAGGGCCGTCCTGAACAATTCCGAGCGTATTCGGTGAAAAGACCACCGCATAAAACTTACCCATCATAACTCTCGGCGATTTTTCTTTTATGCCGTTAAGAGTAATTTCCTTGTTGCGATTAATTTTCATCAGTACGTTTTGTTCACGCTGCTGTGAATAAAATTTGCTTTCAATTTCCGCTTCACTGTTACCGTGCTGAATGAGCTGAACGTTTTTTCTTGCTCTGAAGCTGTAAAATCCCGTCAGAAGCCAGATGCTTTCAATCAGGTTTGTTTTTCCCTGACCGTTTTCACCGTAAATAACGTTCATTTCGGGGTGCGGAACAAACGAAGCTTCATTTATATTTCTGAAATTCTTTGCGGAATGGAAATTAATTATCAACTTTTAACCATTCCTTTCAGAAAATTATTCTACCTTGTAGATAACTCTTTCAAATTCGGCGGTATCGCCCTTACGGAGCTTTTTGCCCCTCATTGTGCAAACCTCGCCGTTTACCTTAACTTTGCCTTCCTGAATAACGATTTTTGCGTGACCGCCCGACTGTACGGCATCGTTCATCTTAAGAAAAGCATCAAGTCTTATAAAATCGGTATCAATTGATTTTGATACCTCTTTTTTTTGCGCAACTTTAACCTTAATTCTCATTTTTCAACCTCACGGGAAGAATGATGAAAATGAATTCATCGCCTTCGTTGGGAACAATAAGAATGGGAGCTACCGCACCGTTGAGCATAATGCGTACTTCATCTGTATCGCAGGCCTTGAGTGCGTCAAGCATATACTTATTATTGAAACCGATTGTGCATTCGTCGCCTTCGATTGTTGCAGAAAGCTTATCGTTTGCAGTGCCGAGAGAAGTGATGCTTGAAATCTTGATAAGATTATCGGCAAACACACACTTAACGGGGCTCTTGAGTTTATCGGTGATGATAAGAGAAGTTCTGTCAATACTGTCGATAAGGCTTCTTGTATCAACCTTGATAACAGTTTTTGTTGATGAGGGAATTGCGGCCTTGTAATTCAGAAATTCACCGTCAAGAAGTCTTGAAATTACGCTGTATCCGTTAACTCCGAAAATAATATGTCTCTTGCCTACTTCAATTGAAACGGGATCTTCATTGAAATTCATAAGCTTAACAACTTCTGAAAGTGTTTTTGCGGGAACAACAAATGAAAGGTTTTCACCCTTGTAATCGATTTTTTCGTTTCTGATTGCAAGGCGTACACCGTCAACGGCGATAAGGCGGAGATGATCTTCTTCAATCTCAAACTTAACACCTGTGTGAACAATTTTGCTGTCTTTGATTGCAGCGGAGAAAATTGTTTTTCTTATCATATCCTTAAGGGTGTTTTCGTCAACGTCAATGCTGTATCCGCCCGAAACTGAAGGAAGCTCAGGATATTCTTCAGCAGAAATTCCGATAAGAGTTGATTCAAACTCACCACTTGTTATTGAAGCAATATGTCTTTTATCGCTGTCGATGCTTACCGTATTGCCGGGAAGCTTACGGAGAGTTTCGCTGAACATATGGGCATTGAGAACAAGCTCGCCCTCTTCTTCAACTCTTGCGGCAATAACTGTTTTGATACCCATTTCAAGGTCATAGCCTGTAAGGGTAAGTAAATTATCCTTTGCAACCATAAGGATACCTTCGATTGCGGGAATTGCAGTTTTGGTAGAAGCCGCTCTTGAAATATTCTGGCAAGCTTCAGAAAGCTCGAGTGCATTACAAATAACTTTCATTTTGTGCCTCCTAAAGTTCTACACACTTTAACATTATTTTTTGGGTTTGTTAAATGGGTAAATTGGATTTTGATTATATATATCTGTTGTATCATATCATAATTATAGTAGTAATAGTAGTGTGCGTTAAAATATGGTATAACTTTTGAAACCGTTGAAAACAAAGGAAGAAAAAGAAAATTCTGCGGGTTTAAAAAAGTGGAAAAAACTGAGTTTTCAACTTCCCTTATTTTGACAAAGTGGACAAGGTGAATAACCCCTGTGTGGAAAAGTAAAACTATGTGGAAAACTTTTTAAATATTAAAGCTCTTTTCTGCCTTCCATTGCTCTGATGAGGGTGAATTCATCGGCATATTCAAGGTCTGCACCTACGGGCACACCGTAAGCAAGTCTGCTCACGCTCACTCCCAGAGGCTTTATAATCCTTGAAATATACATTGACGTTGCTTCGCCTTCAACGGTGGGGTTGGTTGCCATAATAACCTCTTTTACCGTATCGTCACCGAGTCTCAAAATAAGCTCTTTAATGCAGATATCCTCGGGATTTATATCGTTCATAGGAGAAATAACTCCGTGAAGAACGTGATAAAGTCCGTTGAATTCGTGAGTTCTTTCAATTGCGATAACGTCGCGGGGGTCTTCAACTACGCATATAACCGAATTATCTCTTGAATTAGATGAGCATACGGAACAAATTTCGTTATCCGTAAGGTTACAGCAAACTTTACAGCGATGAATGGACGTGCGTGCGTTCATAATTGTTTCGGTGAAAGTTTTTGCTTCATCGTCGGTTAATGAAAGCATATGAAAAGCAAGCCTTTGGGCACTTTTTCTGCCGACGGAAGGAAGCTTTGCAAACTGCTCGATGAGTTTTTCAAGAGAAGGAGTAAAGCTGCTCATCAGAAAAGACCGGGAATGGAAAGACCGCCTTTAGCCTGTTCCATACCTTTTTCCATAGCTTCGTTAGCCTTGCGGATGCTTTCGTTGAATGCGGAAATGATAAGGTCTTCAAGCATTTCAACGTCTTCAGGGTCAACAACTTCGGGCTTGAGGTTAACGGCTGTTACTTCGTGAGCACCGTTAACAACAACTTCAACTGCTCCGCCGCCTACTGTTGAGGAAAATTCAGTGTTTTCAACTTCCTGCTGAATTCTCTGCATATTTTCCTGCATTTCCTGAATTTTTTTCATCATATTACCGCCGCCCTGAGCGCCGCCGGGAATTCTTGCTTTCATATATTTATTCTCCTTTAATTATTATTAAACTTATTTATTTTGCTCTTCAGATTTTCAAGAGGGCTTGTTTTTTCCTTCGCTTTTTCGTTGGTTGAAACGGCAATTTTCATTTTTTGGCCGAGAACTTCATAAATTGACCTTGAAAGCTCTCTTGAATGGGTATCTGTGCAGATAAAATCGAATAAAGTGGGATTATTGGAATTAATAATTACCCTGCCGTTTTTGATAACGGCTGTTGAATCCGCCATAATTCCGTAAAGCGGAATATCGTATTTTTTAAGTGTTTCAAGAACGTCAGACCAGTTATAGAAGGGGCCGTCGTCAATCATTGAAGCCTCTTTTTCTGCGGAAACAGGTTCAGAGGGTTCTTCGGGTTTTGATTCGGGCTCAGGCTGAGGTTCAGGTTTTTTTTCGGGTTCGGATTCTGGAGCAACGGGAGCGGGTTTCGGCTCTTCCTGTTTGACAGGCTCCGCTTTTTTTGTTTCGGGAGCGGTAACCTTAACTCCGTTTCTGAGAAGCTCTTCAATTTTTTCTTCAATTGCCGAAATTCTGTTTTCAAAATCAATTGAAGCTCCGCCCGATGAGGGTGAACACATTTTTATTATTGCGGCTTCAAGCTGAATTTTTTTGTTTACGGCATTTTTGATGTTTGCCGCCGCAGTTTCAAGAATCGAAATGCAGTCAAGAATTTTTGAAAGCTTAAGCTCTGCTGCCCTTGATTTAAGGTTTTCAAGCTCTGCTTTTGAGCAGACAACAAGACCTTCGCATTCTTTTACGGTTTTTGCAACCATAAGGTTTCTCAAATGAAGAGTAAGCTCTGTGCAGAGAGAATCAATATCGCAGCTTTCGTTATGAAGCTTTGAAACAAGCTTGAGAGCAGAAGTGAAATCACCTTTTGCGATATATTCCGAGAAAGAGAAAAGATGCTGTGTGCCCGCAATGCCCGCCGCACTGCTTACGGCGTCTTCGTCAATATTGTTGCCCATTGCAAAGCAACGGTCAAGAAGCGAAAGTGCGTCTCGCATACCGCCGTCTGCAATTCTTGCAATAAGCGAAGCCGCATTTTCTGTTAAGGTTACGTTTTCTTTTTCCGAAACGTAAAGCAATCTTGCGGTTATATCCTCGGGAGAAATTCGTTTGAAATCAAGACGCTGGCATCTTGAAAGAATTGTTGCGGGAAGCTTGTGAATTTCTGTTGTTGCGAGAATAAAAATAACGTGTGAGGGCGGCTCTTCAAGAGTTTTCAGCAAAGCGTTGAATGCTCCGATTGAGAGCATATGAACTTCGTCGATTATGTAAACTCTGTATTTTGCGTTAACGGGTGTGAAATTCGCTTCCTCACGCAAATCACGGATGTTATCAACACCGTTGTTGCTGGCTGCGTCGATTTCAATAACGTCAAGGATTGAGCCGTTTTCGATTCCCTTACAGATTTCGCATTCGTTACAGGGATTTCCGTTTACGGGTGAAAGGCAGTTGACCGCCTTGGAAAGAATCTTTGCACAGGTGGTTTTACCGGTACCTCTTGAGCCCGTAAAAAGATAAGCATGCGAAATTCTGCCGCTTTCGAGCTGGCTTTGGAGAGTTCTTGTTACGTGGGGCTGACCGTAGACGTCGCTGAAATCCTTGGGTCGCCATTTTCGGTAGAGAGCCTGATACATTCTTTTCACCTCTTATTGAAAAAAGCTTTATCTTGATCACATGGCGGTAGGCAGACTGTGGCGCACAAAACTGTCCGCTTAATGCTGCTCGGTTCACCCGCCTGACATGGTTCACGGTGTCCTGTCGCACAGGACCCACACGCCACATGATCAAAATAAAGCTCTGCTCACCTATAAATAATCATTTGCCTTATTATTATATAATATAATTATAATAATATCAAGTGAAAATTTATGTTTTTAAGGCTATTTTTGAAAAATAAACTGATAATAAAATAAATATTTCTCACCCTGAAGAGTTTTGCGGAATATCCTGACAACAGAAGGAGGTTTTATAAAATGAAAGCTTATTTTCTGGGTTCAAGCGGAAAGGACGGATTTTTTTCCTGCTTTGAACAGCTTATGCCGAAAACGGAAGGCAGATATATTTACATAATTAAGGGCGGACCGGGCACGGGAAAATCTTCCTTTATGAAAAAAATTGCCGATGAGCTTGAAGAAAAAGATATAGAATGCGAAAGAATTTACTGCTCGTCAGACCCGGATTCGCTTGACGGAGTTATTTTTCCGTCGCTGAGAGTCAGCATTGCCGACGGCACGTCTCCGCATACGCTTGACCCCGATTATCCCGGTGCATCGGGAGAAATTCTGAATTTCGGTGATTGCTGGGATAAAAAAATTCTTCGCGAAAGAGAAAAAGAAATTATTGAGGCAACGGATAAGAATAAGGAGTGCCATCGCAGATGCAGAAGATTTCTCAATTCTGCGTTTTCAATTTATTCCGACGGCGAAAAAATTTTTTCCGAAAATCTTGACCGCCGCAGACTAATAAGATATGCAAGCAGAATTGTTTCAAGATATCTCGGTAAGCCTTCGGGCAAGGTGGGTCTTGAAAAAACAAGGCTTTTTGATGCGGTTACGCCGAAAGGATATTATTTTTTAAACGAAACCGCAGAGTCGCTTTGCAATGAAAAATTTGTGTTTGAAGATGATTTCGGGGTTGCCGCTTCTGTGCTGATAGAAGAAATCCGCACCTATGCTCTCGCCTGCGGATATTCCGTAATTTCAAGTCCGTGCATCAGCGGAGAAAAAAAGCTGCGCCACATTATTATCGAAGAGCTTTCGCTCGGATTTTTCACTGAAGACAAACTGTGTCCGCTGACGTTTATTCCGACAAAAAGGGTGTCGCTTAAAAGATTTTATAATCCGACAGGTCTGAAAGAAAACAGAGCAAAGCTTCTTTTTGCCAAAAAAGCGTCACAGGAATTACTCAGCGAAGCCGTAATTTCTCTTAAAGATGCAAAATCTAACCACGATGAGCTTGAAAAGCTTTATATAGACGCTATGGATTTTGAAAAAACAGAAAAAATCCGCCTTGAAATAACAAAGCGGATCTGGGAAAGCGACTGGTGGCCGCAGGATAGTGAATAGAAAAAAATCAGGGGAAGGCAAAACCTTCCCCCTTTTTTTATCCGAGATTCTTTTTTCTGAAATTGAATGCGGCGCTTACGGCAACAACTCCGATTATGCTCAGAATTGTTTCGCAAAGCATATATGAGCCGTTATAAACAAGCGAATAAACGGGTACAAGCATTTCTTCGGGTGCGTAGCCTCCCCAGATTGTAACGCCGCTTATGAAATGGCAGATAAATCTGATTACGCACACAAGCACCGTGCCGCAAACAAGCTCTGCGGTCTGTTTACCGTTGATTCTGCCTTTGAAAATTCCGCCGAGTCCGAGACAACCGAAAGCAACGATGTAATCGGCAAGGGCAACGATAAGATAAGCCGCAATGCCCGTAACGTAGCTGAAATTCTTAAAGCCCATCATCATTTCAAAAAGAGCAAGTGCCGTTGAAGCAACAAGGCCGTTTTTGAGTCCGTGGCGGTATGAAATAATGATAATCGGCACCTGTCCGAAAAGGCTGAAGCCGCCGCCGTAAAGAAACGGCCAGGGAAGAGAATCTGAAACGGCGAAAAGCGCGATTGAAAGAGCAAGCAATATTGCGCTTTCTGCAAGTGACTGAGTTTTGCTTAATTTTTTCTGCATAGAATACTTCCTTTCTTAGGGTAACGAGAATAATCCGAATTGTGTTTTTTGTCGGATTATTTTCGTTACTTCTTCGTTAAAATACTCGCAAATCCGTCAAGGATTTGCTCCGTTTTTGCCTTGAATTATCTGAAAATCCTCTCGACAAAAAATCTTCGACCCGAAAGCGAAAGATTTTCAGATGAATTTTTGGCGATTGAGGGTGACGAAAGGCTGACGCCTTTCTAAATCCGAAACCCCGAAAATCACTGAAAAGGGTCGTTTTCGGGCAGATTCGGATTGTACTCGTTACCCTGAAAGGAGGTGAGCATATTTTATTATAACAAAAGCCCGATGCTTTAATTGCATCGGGCGTAAAATATGCACTGAGGCCTTTTTCCTACGCCCGCATTACCGGGATCAGGTTTGAGGGTATAATCTCAGCCGGCAACTGCCAGCACCCCTGAATATTTACAAACATAAACTCAACTGTGCACCGAAGGTTTATATCTGCTTGTTTTGGATTATACTACCGCACAGCGGTTTTGTCAATAATTATTTATGCTTCTTCTGAGGTTCTTTTTCGTCGCCGATTTCAACAAGGTAGAAAGCACCTGTCCAGACGATGATGCCGATAAATACTGCAAGGAAACCGATTTCAACACCTGCAAGGGCAAATGTATCAACCTGAATAACACCGAGAAGAAGTTCTGAAAGCCAGCCTGAACCGGGAGAAAGTGAAGTAAGTTTGAAAGCATCGCTTGTAATAAAGTTTGAAGCTGAGCCGAAAACAGCCATCATAATGATTGTTATTACGGTGCCGCCCGCACTTGCGATAAGAACAGGAAATCTCTTTTTGCTGACACAACACCATACGATGATGAAAAGAGCAATAAGAAGAGCAAGAACAAAGCATACTGCAACAACAATAAGTTTAACCTTGATGGGCTGAAGCGCCTGTGGGAAAACGAATTTTTCATCTGTTTTAATATAATCCATAATGAAAGAATATTCGTCTTCGCCTCTTATTATGTTGATAATTCTTCTGATTGAAAGAGAAACCTCAAGACCCATACCGCCGAGGTTGGGAGTGCCCTCTTCGCTGCCCTTATTGACAAGCTCAAAAATCCATGAAAGAGAATCGTTTGTTGAAACCTGAAGGAGAACAAGATTGATTGAGTATGCAACAGGGTAAATAATAAGAGCAATAAGAATACTTACAACATTAAAAATGTTGCTGCCGAGGAATTTCAAAGCAGTTAATATCGCATTGCCGATTTTTTTAAGGAGTTCCATTTTAAAGTATCCTTTCTTATATTATTTCCAGGATGATTTGAGGTCAACGGTGCGGTTGAAAACAAGCTTTCCGTCTTCGGAAGATTTATCAACGCAGAAGTAACCCTGTCTCATAAACTGGAAGGAATCGCCGCATTTTGCATTTGCAATGCCGCCTTCAACAAGACATCCTTTGAGGATTTCAAGTGAATTGGGGTTAAGGTGAGTGAGATAATTTTCTTTGCCGTCAACCATCGGGTCTTCAGCGCTGAAAAGTCGGTCGTAAAGGCGGATTTCACACTCAGCACTGTCGGAAGCGCTTACCCAGTGAATTGTGCCCTTGACCTTTCTGCCGTCGGGAGCATCGCCGCCCTTTGTTTCGGGGTCGTAGGTGCAGTGGAGGCAGGTAACGTTGCCTTCGTCGTCGGTTTCCCAGCTGTTGCAGGTAACAAGATATGCACTCTTGAGACGTACCTCGTTGCCGGGGAAGAGTCTGAAATATTTCTTGGGAGGCTCAACCATAAAGTCATCGCGCTCAACAAAAATTTCGCGTGAGAAATGAACAGTTCTTGTGCCGAGCTCGGGCTTGAGAGGATTGATTTCAACGTCAATAGCTTCGCTCTGACCTTCGGGATAGTTATCGATAATAACTTTAAGAGGACGGAGCACTGCCATTGCTCTGGGAGCGTTTTCGTTGAGATTGTCTCTTACGCAGGCTTCAAGAAGACCGTAGTCAACAACGCTGTCTGCTTTTGAAACGCCGATACGGTTTATGAATTCACGCACTGCAGCTGCGGGATAGCCTCTTCTTCTCAGACCGCAAAGAGTAATCATTCTGGGGTCATCCCAGCCTTCAACGATTCCTTTCTGAACCATTTCAAGATTATATCTCTTGCTGGTTACGCAGTAGTTGAGGTTAAGACGGGCAAACTCAATCTGTCTGGGGGGCTCTTCAAAACCGATTTCCTTGATGAACCAATCGTAAAGAGGTCTGTGGTTTTCAAATTCAAGTGAACAAAGTGAATAAGTTACGCCTTCCCTTGCATCCGAAAGAGGATGAGCAAAGTCATACATGGGATAAACGCACCATTTATCACCTGTCTGATGATGAGAAACGTGAGCAATTCTGTAGATAACGGGGTCACGCATATTGATGTTGGGTGACGCCATATCGATTTTTGCGCGGAGAGTTCTTTCGCCGTCGGCAAATTCACCATTTGTCATTCTTTCAAAGAGGTCAAGGTTTTCTTCGATTGAACGGTCTCTGTAGGGACTGTTTTTGCCGGGCTCGGTGAGAGTGCCTCTGTATTCTCTGATTTCATCAGCCGAAAGGTCGCAAACGTAAGCCTTGCCGTTTTTGATAAGCTTTATTGCGCATTCATAGATGAAATCGAAATAGCTTGAAGCGTAAAGAACGTTGTTCCACTTATAGCCGAGCCATTCGATATCTTCCTTGATAGCGTCAACGTACTCAACGTCTTCCTTTGAGGGGTTGGTGTCATCAAGACGAAGGTTGCATTCGCCGCCGTATTTTTCAGCTGTGCTGAAGTCGATGCAGATAGCCTTTGCGTGGCCGATATGAAGATAGCCGTTGGGCTCGGGAGGAAAACGGGTCTGAATTCTGGTATTCACTCCGTTTGCAAGGTCTTCATCAATGAAATCATATATGAAATTTGATGAGGTTTTGATTTCGTCCATTTATAAAACTTCCTTTCGGTTTATGCTTTGAAGTTTGCAAGTGCTTCGGTAAGTCTTGCCTTGATTTCGTCTTCGCCGAGCAGCTGCATAATTGAGTAAAGGTCGGGTGTGTTTCTGCGTGAGGTAAGAGCGATTCTGATAACCGTTGAAACGTCGCCGACGTGACCCTTGAAAGCTTCGGGATTTTTCTTGAATTCTTTAACGTTGGGCGTGAAGCCGAGAGGCTCGCACATTTCCTTGATTCTTGCAAACCACTGGTCTTTATCGTCTGCAAGTGAGAATTCGGAAAGATATTTTTCAGTTATTGCAGCCGCATCTGCCTTTGCGATGTTTTCGGGCAGAGTGTAATCGGGCTGATAGAGGGGTTTATAGAAATAAGAAACGTAGTCCTTGACTTCATTCCATTTTGCAATGTCTTTTCTGGGCTTGGGATTCTCACGGTCGATATTCATAACAGCCGTTGAAAAATCGGGGTCTGCGGTGTAAAGAGCATAAAACTCTTCGTCATAAGCCTTTGCCCATTCGGCAACGTTTTCGTAAACCTGCTTTGCGCTCATAACGGAAATAACGTTTTTGCTTACGTCATTGAGCTTGACAAGGTCGAAAAGGCAGCCGCTTGCACTCATTTTTTTGAGGTTGAAGGGGAATTTGGAAATATCCTCTTTTGCGTTTGCTCTTCTCCAATCCTCAAAGTTTGAGTTGATGAGAGTGAGGAGATATTCAAGCACGCTTTCCTTCGGGAAGCCCTCTTCAACAAAGTAGCTTACTGCTGCTTCGGGGTCTTTTCTCTTTGAAAGCTTACGCTTATCGCCTGTTTCTTCGTCAATTTTCATTACCTGAGGAGTATGTGCATATTTGGGCACTTTATATCCGCAGGCTCTGAAAAGCTCAATGTGTTTGGGCACGGAAGAAATCCACTCTTCGCCTCTGATAACGTGGGTTGTTCTCATAAAGTGGTCGTCGCATGCGTGTGCGAAATGGTAGGTGGGAATTCCGTCGGATTTAAGAAGAACTTCGTCGATTGTGTTTTCGGGCATTTCGATTTTGCCTCTGATAACGTCGTCAAACATTATCTTTTTATCGTCGCTGCCGCCCGAGCGCAGACGGAGCACCCAAGGTTTGCCCTGAGCAAGGTTTTCTTCAATCTGTTCAAGAGTGAGATTGCGGCACTTTGCCCACTTGCCGAAATAACCTCTGATAAGAGCATCGCCGTTTTCCTGCTCTTCGCGGATAGCCGCAATTTCGTCGGCTGTGCAGAAGCAGGGATATGCAAGATCCTTTTCAACAAGGCTCTTTGCGATTGTCTGATAAATCTCGGCTCTCTGGCTCTGCGTGTAGGGACCGTATTCGCCCTTTTCACTGTTGAAGCCCGTTACGCCTTCGTTGAATTCAACGCCGAAATAATCAAAGCCGTTGATGATTGCCGAAACGCCGTCGTCAATTTCACGCTTTTTATCCGTATCTTCAATTCTTAAGTAAGCAACGCCGCCTGTTGACTGAGCGGTGAGCACGTCAACAAGAGCACCGAAAAGTCCGCCGATGTGGAGATAGCCTGTGGGTGAGGGAGCAAATCTTGTTACTCTTGCGCCTTCGGGCAGATTTCTTTCGGGGTAAGCGTTTTCATAATAATCGGGGGTTTTATCAATATGCGGAAAGAGAAGCTCCGCAAGTTTTTTGTTGTCCAAAAATAACACTCCTATTTAAAAACATAATTTACCATTATATATAATTATACCCTATTATTATGACAGAAAATTAAACAGGTATCAAGAGAAAAATATAATTTTTTTATATTATAAAGCAAGTTTTTTTCAAGAAACTGCCTTTTTGAGAATAAACACCCTGAAATCAGACAATGATAAAATTGAAATTTCTTAAAGGAGCAGTTTATGAAAAAGTTTTTAAATGGGAAATATTCCAATATTTATCTTGCGCTTTTTATATGCCTTGCCGCCGTTGCGCTTGCGGCAACCGTGAGCCTTAAGGTTGACAGAAGCCCCGCCGCACCCGAAAACGAAAGCTTTGTGAGGGAAACGGTTATCTGGAACGAGGTTGCTCAGCCGACGGATGCGGTTGATATCGGTGTAACGGGCGTAAAGGACGAAAGAGCCGAAACCACCGCAGAGGAAACAACGCAGAATAATCTGCCCTACAGCGGAAACTTCATTCTTCCTATGGGAACACAGATAATCAAGGATTACAGCAACGGCGAAATGGTGAAAAACGAAACGATGGGCGACTGGAGAGTTCACAACGGAGTGGATTTCGGCGGCACGGCGGGAAACACGGTTTCGGCGGTTGCCGACGGCACGGTTATCAAGGTTTACAGCGACAGCTTCTGGGGTACGGTTGCGGAGGTTGACCACGGCAACGGAATGACGGTGCGCTACTGCGGGCTCAAGGATTCGAGCTGTGCACCGCAGGGCACCGAGCTCAGACAGGGTGACAAGGTGGGAACACTCGGGCATATTCCCGTTGAAACCGCCGACGGCGAGCATCTGCACCTTGAGGTTATGATTGACGGAAAATACGTTGATCCCCTTTCCGCTCTCAACAAAATGATAGAACAGTAAGACAGTGAAGGGTAGCGTTGCCCGCACCCGTTATACTTTGAAAAAAGAAAACCGCCGTACCGAATGCAGAGGGTTGCTAAGGACAGATAAAATTATTGGGGGACACTTTGTGATGAAGTGCTCCCAATTTTTTATATAAAAAGTGACACTTTCGGCTTGAAAGTGTCATAGTGGGTTATATACTCTAAAGGCAATTACGCCAAAGTGAAAATATTTTCTTCGGTGAGTATTAAGTGATATTGCAAATTAAAATTTGCAGTTATATTTTTGATAAATCAAAAGTGATATTGAAG
>JAZQKN010000068.1:0-5031 GCA_045542175.1 Acutalibacteraceae bacterium
CTTCACAAAATCAATGCGGTTTTTGTCCTTTTCGCAGACGATAATTCTCTTCGGATTTTTGAGCATAACGCAAAGAAGCGTGCAGATACCCGTAGGACCTGCGCCGATAATCAGCACGGTATCATTGGGTGTAATCTCCGAAATGCGGGTTGCCCAGAATCCCGTTGCAAGCACGTCGCCAACAAACAAAGTCTGCTCATCGGTAACGGTATCGGGGATTTTATTGAGTCCCATATCTGCATAAGGAACACGGACATTCTCGGTCTGTCCGCCGTCTATTCTGCAACCGAGTGCCCAACCGCCGCTTTTATCGGTACAGTTATTTACAAAACCTTTCTTGCAAAAGAAACATTCTCCGCAGAAGGTTTCAACGTTGACCGTAACCCTGTCGCCGACTTTGACATTTTTGACGTCAGCACCGACAGTTTCAACAACGCCAACCATCTCGTGACCGACTGTAATACCCGGCACCGCGCGAGGCACAGAGCCGTGTTTGATGTGCAAATCGCTTGAGCAAATACTGCTCAGCGTAACACGCACAACCGCATCACGGGAGTCAATTATCTCAGGCTTCGGCTTGTCCGTTAGCTCAAACTTTCTGTGTTCTTTATATATATAAGCTATCATATTAATACTCCGTTGATTTAATCGGGATAAGTTACCTGTCTGCCTGTAACAGACTCTATAAATTTACCGTAAACGTCGGTTGCGAATTTCTGAACCATGCCTTTGAATGCAAATTCACGTGCCATTTTATAAGTGAATTTATCTCCGTTTTGTTTTTCTTCTTTTACGGTTTCAAAATCGTAGATGTCAAACATACGGGCTACCCGTGTTTTATAAGTTGAGGTGTCATTTTCGTCAACCTCAATCACACGGTATCCGCACTGTGTGGAATGAAAAAGTCCTATGTAGCGTGTGCTGAGCGAGTTGACAATATCAATTCCTTTATGCTCAACTCCGAAGGCATTTGTGTGGTCGTGTCCCGTAAACATTGCAAGAACATCGCCTTTTTCAACCATCGCATCAAACTGACCATAGTTTTCATAACCCGGACAAGGATATTCTCTTATCGTGCCGTAATTAATACGCTCGGGGTCGAACATATAGTATTCGTCTTTATTGTATAAATGCTTGTATGAATAAGATTTCCAAGAGTCCGATTTCTGAAGCACGTCATAGATTTCGCCGACGATTATATGCTGAAAAACAAGAGAATTCACTTTTTCTCCGCCATTCTCTGCCTTAAGCTTGTCCGAGACTTGTTTATACCACTCAATCTGGTCGGGTTTAACACAGCTGTATCTTCCTTCTTCGTCATAATCGCCCGAATCAAACACCCAGAGATTGAATTTCACCTTTTCGCCATCGGATGAAAGCACGGGAATGTTGTATGTACCGCAACCCGAAAGAGCTTCGCCGTCATCAACGGAAACCGAACAAGAAAAAATGTTGTAATATGCCATTAGGTCTTCACGGGACATTGCGCCCTGCTCGGAATCGTGATTGCCGAAAGTTACGGCAACGGGAATATTTCTTGAATCAAAAATATTCATCAATGCATTAATAAGTTTCTTTGTATCTTCCGCATTGTCGCAGTTCAGAACGATATCGCCCGTCAGCATAACAATATCGGGTTTTTCCGTATCACAAGCTCTCTCAACCATCCAAATTGTGGGATCAAGGTTATGGTTATGTTTGAGATGAGTGTCGGTAATATGCAAAATCTTGAGTTTTCCGTTTGAGTCGAACTTAATTGTTTTGTCCGTTTTGTTCTGGCTGTTTGCGGGGTTATAATTTACTCCGCTGTATGCGGGCCTTATTGAAAGCGATAAAATCCCTATTATCACAACAACCACCGCAAGTGAAATTATTTTCACAATCCGCTTTTTCATTGTCCCGACCTCCGACTAAATCAAAACTCCGTCACAATGGTCAACTTCATGCTGGATTATCTGTGCAGGGAAACCCGTAAATGTTTTGATACGGGTCTGAAATTCAGCATTCTGCCACTGCACTTTTATAGTCTGATAACGCTTACACTTTCGGGGTCCGCCGAGCAGAGAAAGACAACCTTCTTCTGCATCATAAAGTCCCGATTTCTTTATGATTTCGGGGTTAAACATAACCATATACGTGCCGTCGTTGTCAAAAGCAATAATTCGCTTGTGCACACCTATCATATTCGCCGCCATACCTACACAACCATCTTTGTGAGCGTTGAGAGTATCCAGCAAATCCTGTGCCACCTGCAAATCTTCTTTTGTTGCGACCTCCGATTTAATACTGAGCAAAATCGGGTCGTGGATGAGTTCTTTGATCATTTTATTTATTCTCTTTCATTTCTTAAATGAGCTTAAAAGTGACTGCATTTTATTCAAAATCTACTTGACAATACAATATTTCATTTATTATGCTCCTTACAGAAATTCCACCATCTTTGTTTAGATAAATATGGTATTTATATCGCCGTTCTTGAACTTCAATCCATTCGTTCAAAAGAAAACTCTCTCCTGTCTCTATATTTTCTAAAATGCAATAATTGCAGGAATATCTTGAAGAGAGTTCAGGAATCTTGTTCATTATTTGCGGAGAACAAAAATCATCTTTTTGCTCATCAGACAGAAAGAAAGCAAATTCAAACCATGTGTTTTTAGGGCCATCAAAATCAACATTGTCAAAATCATATCCGGCGTGTCCGATTGCTAATTTGTTAATTATCCTGACAAATCGTTGTTCATCAAATTCAAAAAGTACTTTCCCATCCACTTTTTTTATTTGAGATTCAATTAAGCTTTTCAACGAATGTGATTTATTTAATGTTGTTAAAATTTTTTCATTGCAAATGTAATCTTCATATATAAAGCTTTTTAAAACTTCTAAATAATATGAAAAATATTGTTCATCAAAAGAAAAACCATTATTACAATTAAAGCAAGCTGGGATTGTAGGTAAATTGGTTGGATAAGGTTCTGCTAAAAGCGTTTTTGACGGAACATGTTCACGTGTTGTTGCTTTATCACCACAGTATATACAACCGTTTTCGCGGTTCTTATCCCAATATGTATAATATCCTAAGCCTTCTGTTTTTTCACGTCTTTTTCGTTGTTGCATGATGATACCCTTACGTACATATAGTTTATTTTCTTTTTAATGCTTTTGCTTTGATTTGTTTGTTATGCTCAGTTAAAACATATTCTCCCATTACTTTTGCAAGCAATACCGGAACAGCATTTCCTATTTGTCTTCCCACCTCTTGAACACTTCCGTAAAAAACATAATCATCAGGAAATGTTTGTAGTGCAGCGGCCTCTCTGAGTGAAATGGCTCTGTCTTGCTCGGGGTGTCCAAACCTGCCGTTTGAAAGACTAAAGCACTTCACAGTCAGCGTGGGTGAAGGTTCATCCCATTTCATTCTTCCATAAACATCCGTATGACCTTTAAAGTTTTTGTGGCAATCGAGAACCAAATTTTTAGGCCAATCTGTTCGACTGCCTCCATCGTGCGGCGTAGCTTTTATGCGTTTTAATAATAATTCGCTTAAATTGGCGCACTGATGATTTGAAAATCGTGTATTCTTTTCACCAGCTTTAATTTTGGGATATTGGGAAATTGTCTGACGTACCGTACGATAAGGTAATAAGCCCTCTTTATTACCATGTGTGGATTGGGGGATTACTGGTTTAAACAACCGGGAAGCAATCAAAACATATCTTCTTCTATTCTGAGGAACGCCATAATCTTTTGCATAAAGAGCCTTCTCATCCCATTGATACCCCTCTATTTTCAACATTTGTTTAAAAGCATCAAGAACATCTGACCCTTTTCCTTTAAGTCCAGGAACATTTTCCACCATAACATATGCAGGCTTAATCGCTTTCACGAACCTTCCAAACTCAGTAAGCAAATTTACTGATTCATGTGGAATAGGATTTCCATCCTCATCGAACTCCTCTCTTCTTAATAAACTGAATGGCTGACAAGGAGCACATCCAACCAACATTACCTCATCGTTTCTTTTTAATTGTGGGAATTTTTTTACGAGTGCATCAGGCGTCAATTCGCAAATATCACACAAGAGATATGTATTATGATTATTGTTCTCATATGTTTCACGGCAGGATGGATTTGAATCTATACCCGCCAATACCTGAATGCCAGCATCCAATAACCCACGAGTCATTCCTCCGCCACCGCAAAAGAAATCAACTGCAAACATTATCATCATCCTTTAATTCCACGAAAAACTGTTTTTCATCAATACATTTTCCAAACAACTCTTCTACTCCAATTTGCTTGATATATTCAGAATATAATTCAACGACTTTATGAACATACTCCATGTTCAAACGGTAAATTCTCTTGTGAGATAAAAATTCGTTAAACGATTCTTTATTAGAAAAATCCACGACAACAGGAGCAAAAAAATCCCAGTTAACAAGAATTACCTTGTCTTTCTCCTTGTTCATTAAATGCATTGAAAAGCTTTGTTTCTGATTTTTTTGTATTTCACTTTTCGAAAAAGATCCTCGTAAAAATGTATATGTATACTTAATCTTTTCTGGTCTTATTAATTGGCATGAAGGGGTTATACACAACAAAAAGGAATCGCTGTTTTCATCGATAAAAACATCTCCTTGGCATAACGCCGTTGCTTTTGCTTCACATTCTTGTATAGACCAACACAAGTCTGTTGTATACTCTGTACACTTAATTAAAGACAATAATTTTACGTACTTGCTGTAATAATCTTTGTCGCTACAAATCGACAAAAACAAAACAAAGTTTTTAATATTAGTCCTTCTTTTGCTGTTTTTCGTGGCTTCAGACATTTTCTGGTCAAATGATTCATCCATACTTCCTGTGAGAAAGATTTGAGCCGCATTTTTTAACGAATCAAAATCAAAAGACTTTATACAATCTAATTCTATTATTTTTTTGATTCGACTTTTAAACTCTTCCAGCGTAATTTGAGGTGCTTTTTTTACAACTGTTTTTGCATACTCAAAAGCATCTTCTAAAAACTCAACA
>JAZQKN010000069.1:0-30621 GCA_045542175.1 Acutalibacteraceae bacterium
CAGAAAGATTTACGATCTCGATGAACACGGAAACAGAATTGGCAGTCACCGTGAAGATATCGTTGACTGGAACAAAAAAGAAAATGCAGAAATCTGGCGGCACGCATGGGAAGAAAAAGTAAATTATTATCTTGAGAAAAACAAACGTCCCGAAAGAATTGATATGCGTTCTTATGAACGTCAGGGAATAGATTTAGTGCCGACAGTTCATCTCGGACCCGCCGCATCGGAAATGGAACGCAGAGGTGAAGAAACAATTCTCGGCACTCTGAATCGGGATATTGTTAAATTCAACTCTGTGAGAAAACATTTACGAAAAGCACTTACAGAATTGAAATCTTGGATTGAAGAAATCAAGAAAATTCTTTCAGAACTCAAAGAAGAAAAAGAACCGACAATCGCAGATGTTTTGCTTGATTATCTTGAATCAAGAAAATCTGCTCACAGCAACAAAAGCAGATATTATTACAACAAAGATTTGGCGGTTGATTTAAAACAAGTTTCAAAAACACTTGTTTTTCTTCAGCAACATAACATCACATATGCAGATTCTTTGTGGGAGATGATTGAAGAAGTTTCCGAAATTCAAAGCCGTATTGATTCTGCCGATGAAAGAATAAAAGAAATCAAAAAGGAAATCAAATTCCACAACGATTATGCGAAATTCAAACCTGTTGCAGTCGAATACAGCAAAAAGAAATTCGGCAGAGATAAATTCAAAACCGAACACAGCAAGAAGTGAAATTCTTTCTACCGAGCGAAATGTTGGGTCGATGAAAATCCGAATGGAACAATCAAATCTCTGAAAGCCGAACTTAAAAAACTGCAAACGCAAAAAGCCGCCGATGAAACTTTAATCGAAAACAACTACGGCAGCCTTGAAGAACTCAAACGAGCAAAATATATCATTTCAAAAGTTCTTGCAAATGTTAAGTGTCAGGAACAAGAACAATCACGGCAGTCCACACAAAAAACAAAACAATAAATTATTGAATAGAAATTTTTTGTATCATACCAAACATTTCCGATAAAAATAATGAAAGGAGGTGATGTTCACCGATGACATTGGAAGTCTGCGAGAAAAATCGCATTGCATATTACTGGCTTTCTCGTGAAGAAAAAGACAATGTAGACATACAGAATGAACTAAAAGATAAGTATGGAGAATGGAGGAGCAAAGGATATAAAGTTTGTACCTTTGTTTCAGGAAGCGGGAACCTTGTGGACTTGACAAAAGAATTGTTGATTCATAACAAACTGATTATTGCAAAGAAAGCGACAGAAGAAACCGAACGTGAAGTTTGTAATAACCAGCAATTGGCAGAGATATAATCTGCCGTACATATTATGCAAATGTTAATTTTTATAAAAGAGTTGAAAACTAGAATAACTTATGTTACAATGTTGTTCAGAAAATGTTGGTATTTTATAGACAACATTGAACGGAGAAGATATAATGAGTACAAAACGAATAGCGGGTTATCTGCGAATTTCGGTTGATACCGAACTCGACAGGGATAACACATCTATCGAGAATCAGCGTGAGATAATAAAGAATTACGTTGAAAGAACTTTTCCCGATGCCGAACTTGATTTTTATGAGGACCGTGACCGAAGCGGTTACACCTTTGAGCAAAGGGAAAATTATCAGTTGATGCGACCCAAACTGATGAATGGTTATTATAATATTCTTATCATCAAAGACTTTTCCCGTTTCTCCCGAAGAAACGGACGGGGTCTTGTTGAACTTGAGGAACTGCGTGATGCAGGTGTCCGTATCATCTCAATTGGCGACAATATTGACTATCCGACCTATGACGAGTGGATACAGATTCAGATGAGGTTTTTCGTCAACGAAATGCCGGTTACGGATGCATCCAAAAAGGTTAAGGGTGTTATAAACACCAAGCAGAATGAGGGCAAATGGATTTGTGCTGTTCCCTATGGTTATTACATCACAAACACTAAGAAGATGACCTTTGAAGTTGATGAAAAAGCGGCTGAAATAGTCAGAAAGATTTTTGAACTTTACAATAACGGTTGGGGTTATAAAAAGATTGCCAATTATCTGACAGATGAGGGTATTCCGACTCCCCGAATGCTCGAAAAAGAACGTCGTGAAGCTGATGGTACAACAACTAAAATCAAAGCAAGTTCAGCTTGGGCGATACCTACCATCAGCGGTATTCTGACAAATGATTTCTATATCGGAACACTCCGACAGAAAAAATATACACGAACCAAAATCAACGGTTCGGATAGAAAACTTGATTCAGATGAAAATATCATTTTTGAGAATAACCACGAAGCAATTGTTGATGTCAGAACTTTTGCTAAAGCACAGGAACAGCTCAAAGCAAGGTCAAAATCAAACTACCGTGGCGTAAAAAAATATGACACATCATATTCTGGATTTTTGTTCTGTGGTGATTGCGGAAGTCCCATGTTTTCGATGAGCAGACCCGATTTAGCGCCCGCCTATACTTGTGGTACATATCACAAACGGGGTCTTAAAGGCTGCACATCGCATCACACAAGAACAGATACGCTTGATATAATGATAAAAAAATATGTTGAGCGTGTTATGATGAATTCGGAAAGAATGATTGCTGAGCTCGAACAGGCAATCAAAGACGAACCGCAGACTATGAAAAAAACACAGTCCACACTTGAAATGCTTGAAGTGGATTTGGCAAAAGCAAAGGATGAATTCAAGGCTACCAAGAAGCAAAAAATCAAGGAATTAATGAAAAACGAAGATAATCAGGAGCTTATTGAAGAAACCTTTGTGGAGATTGAAGAAGAGCTTCAAGCGAAAATTGAGGGACTTGAAAAACAGATTGAGTTTGCTTCCGAGCGACGCAATATGACAATTCAGGTCAACAGAATTGCAAAAACCGCAATTGAAATTTTTCGTGAAATTCTTGCGAAAGAAAAACTTGATAAAAGCGACTTATCGCTGATTGTTGATAAAATCACGGTATTTGAAAATAACATTGAAATTCAGCTTAAAGCCGATATAACGATGCTGCTTGAATGCGGAACTGTTACGAAAGAGTTGATTGAAGAATCAAACTATGTAGGTAAAGCCGTAAATTTTAAGTGGGACACCGAGAGTATCATAAAAGCCACAATAGTCCAATCTGCAACCAATCAGAAGGACAAGGCTTTCGGTGTCAATGTTGTATGTGAAGGCGACCCGTTGGAGATTTACACGGATGCTGACGGTGAGGTTATTTTTAAAAAGTATTCACCCATCGGTGAACTTTCCTCTATTACGGGTCAGTATGCCGACGTACTCTACAGGGGCACAGGGCTTCCCGTTATCGTTACCGACCGCGACAGCGTTATCGCCTGCTCGGGTATTTCCAAAAAGGAAGTGCTTGACCGCAGAGTCAGCCGTACGCTCGAAACTCTTATGGAAAAAAGAGAAAACTTCGTGTGCGTTGTTGACGGCGAAAGAGTCAAGCCCGTTGAGGGTCTTGACAAAGAAGCTGCCGTTGCTTTTCCGATTATCGGCGGCGGCGACGTTTCGGGCGCTCTTATTCTGCTTATGCACGAAAACGGCTCCTGTCCCACCCAGACCGAAACAAAGCTTGCCCAGATTGCCGCAAGCTTCCTCGGTAAGCAGATGGAAGAATAATAAAAAAGCACCTGATTTTATTCGGGTGCTTTTTCTTTTTCAGAATAAACAATAAATTTTATTCACATATACGCATGATATTAGGTGCATATTGGCAAAGCTGTGGTTTTCTGCTATAATAACAGTATCAGCTAAGCTGAAAAATAAAGGAGGAAAAAATAATGGAATCCATCGCTGAAATCTTTGCAATGGTACAGGAACTCTTCTCGTTTGTTGAAAAGCTTGAAACATCAGGCATTTTAGATGCTCTTAAAGAAGCTCTCGCTTCAGTTCTTGCTTTCACAGAAATGCTTCCTCTTTAATCTTTAAATCGAAGGCGATGCAGTCTTTACGGATTGCATCGCCTTTTGTTTTTGCATAACAAAAAGGCTTGTACAAAACCGTACAAGCCTTTTGCATTTATATTACAATCTTGTAAGTTCGATGATGATTGCCCAGAGCTTTGTGCCCTTGAAGATGTCAACAAAGGTTCTGATTACGGTATCGATAAAGGGTTCTTCTTCAAGCTTAAGAGGCTCGCTGCCGTCATCAATTACAAAAGCCTGTGATGCGCAAATGCCGCCTTCACCGAAAAGCTCAGCTCTTACGTAAAGGAAATCTTCTGCGCCGTCGATTTCATCAAGGTTGATTGTAACGGGCTGACCGTTTGTTACGTCGGCAGTGTAAATTACTTCGCCGTTTGCAATCCACTGAAGAGTTGTGCTGTCGGTTGCGGTAACGGTAATGCTATGACCGTCAACAGAAATATCGGTGAACATAGGATAAGGAAGACCTGTGTTCATAACGTCGATTTCTTTGTCGGGACCGATGTCGTTAACGGTGTTGGGTCTGAGTTTTCTTGTTATAGCAAAGAATGCGCCTGTCTGCATTGTTTCTTCAATTTCTTCAGAAGTGTTTTCTTCCATCATGAAAACGCTGAATGAAGAATCGATTGTACCTGTGTGGTGAGCATCTGAATTGCTGAAACCGATTACGTTCTTGCCATAGGGAAGAGTATACATAAGGAGGTTATCCCAGAGAACTCTGTCGTAACCTGTTGTGCCGTTTCTTTCGTTAAATACTTCAATGCCGAGGCAGCTGTCATATTTAAGAATGAGATTGCCGAAGAATTCAATCTTTTCTTTATCGTTTACAATTTCGGGGTTTGAGTTGGAATCAAGCCAGTCACCGGGATGGTTGATATATGAAAGACCGTCATGCTCATCGATATAAGCGAGAGCCTGATCGTAACCGCGTTCATTTTCTGCGCCGGGGAAAGCATTGCCTTCGTCAGCATCAAGGAAATGACCGTTTACGTGGTTCTTAGTGAGTGAGAGGTTGTTGAATTCGTTTGCACCGAGAACAGGTGTCATTCCGTAGCCTCTGTCATTATATGTACCGTTCTTGATAGCCTCATATTCCTCTGTTGTGAGGTGCTCAAAGGGGTTATCAATAAGGAACTGATAAGCATAAAGAGGATGGAAATAAGGAGCTTCGTCCCAATCTACGCCTGTGATACCGTGGTCGGAGACAGCAAGGAAATCATAGCCCTGCTCGTAAGAAGCCTTAACCATTACGGAAAGAGTGTCGTCAGCGTCGCTGTATGTGGTGTGTGAATGGAGTGAGCCTTTGTATGCGCCCCAAGCGTCGTCACCGCTCCAGATTACATCTTTGTAGGGATTAACGATTGTGTAATCTGCGTTTGCTGCCGAACCGAAATTCATGCAAGCCATCTGAGCAAAAAGCATAACGCAAAGCAGAAGGCTTATTGCTTTTTTGAATTTTTTCATCTGATCTTCTCCTTTACTTTTTAGGGATAATAATATTTAACCAATTTTTCTGCAGATTGTCAAGAAAAAACAAGGCACAGAAAAATTTATTTTTTCACCATTTCCACTACGCATTCTATATGATTGGTATGCGGAAACATATCGACGGGCTGGATTTTTCTGACCCCGTAGCCCTTTTTGGTCAGAAGCACAAGGTCTCTTGCGAGGGTTTCAGGATTACAGGAGATATAGACAACCCTTTCAGGTCCCATTGCCGCGAGCGATTCAATGAATTTGCGGCTGCTGCCCGACCTCGGAGGGTCCATAAAAACAACGTCAGCGCTCTCTCCGTTTTCGGCAAGCGCCTGCATAAATTCGCCCGCATCGTCGCAGTAAAAACGGGCGTTCTTCATACCGTTTCGCTTGCAGTTTGAAATCGCATCCTTTACGGCATCGGGGTTAAGCTCAACGCCGACAACGCTTCCCGCCGTCTTTGCCGCAACAAGTCCGATTGTACCGATTCCGCAGTAAGCATCGATAACTGTTGTATCTTTATCAAGCTGTGCAAACTCCATCGCCTTATTGTAAAGCTTCTCTGTCTGCACGGGGTTTATCTGATAAAAGGATTTCGGCGAAATTCTGAAAATACAGCCGCAAAGCGTATCTTCAATGTATCCGTTGCCGTAAAGCACCTCTTCCCTTTCGCCGAGGACAAGGTTTGTATCCTTGGGATTTATGTTGAGCACAACCGTTGTGACTTCGGGATGCTTTTCGAGCAGAGCGGCAACGAATTTTTTCTTCATCGGGAAATATCCGCTCGCACCGACAAGCACAACCATCACTTCACCGCTTGAAAATCCTCTTTTAACCAGCACGTGGCGGAGGAATCCCGTACCTTTATCCTCATCGTAGGTCCAGATTTTGAACTTCGGCAGCATATTGCGGATATCAACAATGATTTCGTCTGCGGTAACGTCCTCGGTCATACAGCTGTCAACCGTAACGATTCTGTGACTGCCCGACTGGTAAACGCCCGAAATTATTTTGCCGCTTTTTGTTCTGCCGAAAGCCGCCTGAACTTTATTGCGGTAGTGATACGGATTTTCCATTCCGATTATTTTTGAAACCTTGCCGAATTTCTTAAGCAGAATTTCGCACCTTGCCTGTTTCCATCTGAGCTGGCGGTCATAGGTCATATTCTGAAGCTGACAGCCGCCGCATTTTTTTGCAAGCGGACAGGCATCGGGGTTGGTTTTTAAGTTTGAGGTCTGTGACATAAAAAGTCCTGCCTTAATCGAATAATTGTGTTGAAAGGTATCTATCACCGCCGTCGGGCAAAAGAACAACTATATTTTTGCCTGCGTTTTCTTCCCTTGCGGCAATAACCGACGCGGCGTGAAGAGCCGCACCCGAAGAAATTCCGATAAGAATTCCCTGAGTTTTAACGGTTTTTCTTGCAGCTTCGTAAGCCTGCTGTGTTGTAACGGTTATGATTTCATCATAGATTTTTGTATCAAGAACAGACGGCACGAAACCCGCACCGATTCCCATAATTCCGTGAGCTCCCGCTCTGCCTTCGGAAAGGAAGGGTGAATCCGCGGGCTCAACGGCAATTATTTTTATATCGGGATTCTTCTCTTTAAGATATCTGCCCGTACCCGTTACTGTACCGCCCGTGCCGACGCCCGCAACAAAAATATCAACCTTTCCGTCGGTATCAGCCCATATTTCGGGGCCTGTTGTTTTATAGTGCGCATCGGCATTTGCGGGGTTATCAAACTGAGCAGGAATAAAGCTTGCGGGGTTTTCGGCGGCAAGCTCACGCGCTTTTTCAATTGCGCCCGTCATACCCTTTGAGCCTTCTGTAAGCACAAGCTCCGCACCGTAAGCGGCAAGAAGCTTTCTTCGCTCCTCGCTCATTGTTTCGGGCATTGTGATTATTACCTTAAGACCAAGCTGTGCGGCATAGGAAGCGATGCCTATACCCGTGTTTCCGCTGGTGGGCTCAATGATAACGGAATCTTTTGTAATTTTTCCCTCGCGGATAGCTGCGTCGAGCATTTCTTTGCCGACTCTGTCCTTTGCACTGCCCGCGGGATTCAGATATTCAAGCTTTGCAAGGATTCTTCCGCTGAGGTTTTCTTCTTCTGCGAATCTCTCAAAGTTCACAAGCGGAGTGTTTCCGATAAGCTCCGCCGCATTTTTATAAATTTTCATTTCATCAGCCACCCATTCTGTTGGCAATAAATCTCTGCATTACCTTGTTTGAATGAGCGTATGCCTTTGAAAGCGCAACCTCATTTCTTGCGGTAACTTTATATTCTGTATTAATAAGCTTTTCAGTCGTATCACCGTGACGCTGCTGAGCAAGGTTATATCTTACCGCATATTTCCAGTCAAGGTCTTCTTTATTGGACTTTACGAAGAAGAAGAAATATACACCGTCCGTTGTGGTGATTACGGTTGTGTCGCCGTATTTTCTTGCGGGGTCGTGAAGCCATTCGTCTGCGTTGAAAGCCAGATCGCCGATTCTCAGAGTCTGTTTTTCGCCGATTCCGACGTTGTTGATAGCATATTCAAGACCCGCCTCATCAGCCGAGCCGAATTTTCCGTTTTCCCAGTCTGTTTTAAAACCTTCAATCTCTTTCTGAACGGATTTGATAACATCCTCGGTTATATCTTCGTCAAAGGGACTTGAAAAAACATAGGCATCTATGCTGTTTGATTCAAACGGAAGCTCATCGATGCAGATGAGACAGGGGAAAACAGTACCCTGAACAACCGCAACGTCGCCAACTTTTCTTTTACTGTCGAATATCCATTCGGCAATGCTTTCACCGAACGTATCTGCAAATCCCTGATAGCTTACCCAGGCATAGTTTGTTTCGGAGGCGGCATTGTAATTTTCCGAAGTCGCACGCTTTGCGGCATAATCGATAATACCCTGTTTTGTTTTGATCGCTTTTGCTTCGCTTTCGTCATAATCGCCTTCAATGGGATAAAGCGTTGCCGATGCAAGCAAGTGGGCTGAGGGATTTTTGGCTTTTTCTTTTTTAAGATCTTCTTCTGTAACCTTCTCGGCAATGCGGTCAAGCTCATCGGCATCGAAGGTGTTTGCATATTCCTTCATAATAATCATTGCGGCATACATTTCGTAGGTTGCGCCCTCACCGCAGACGTCTGCAATATACTCATTTGGAGTTATGCCGTCTTCCTCTGCGTAGGTGAGAATTGATTCATAGCCGTCGATGATTGTTCTGAACTGTGTATCGGTAAGCTGTGTGCCCGCTTTAAGAGCACGGTCAAAGTTAACAAGGTCAAAGGTAAGCGAATTGAGTGCATCGTCTGTAAACTTATCTGCCCACGTTTCATAATCCTTACCGCCGTATTCCTGGTCGGCGGGAGCTTTTTCAAAATCATAGCCCGTATTGTTCTGACCGTTACTATTCTGAACCTGATTTATGAGCTTGGCGATTGTGAAAATTGAATTTTCATAATAATAAAGCTCAAATCTGGGTGTTGAAATCTGGTGCTCGCCGATAACCAGCGCTATGCCGTAGTTTTTGCATGCTGCGGCGTTATCGGTTTCTGCCTGATTGAGAACGTCGGCAATTTCCTTGGGCATTTTAGCGCCTCTGTAGTTAACGTAGGTAAACTTGCTTCCCTCAAGACCGTCGGGAGTATCAACCTCTTCGTATTCATAATTCTGCGCATCTTTTACCGAAGGCATATCGGAATTGATTTTTTCCTGCTGTTTTTCTTCTATCTTAGCTTCAATGAAAGGCTTGACGAAAACAACGCCGACAACGATGAGTGCTACGGCTGCAACAGCGGCGGCAATGCCGATAATTATTTTCTTCTGCTTTTCTTTTTTTCTGACAGCCAGATTTTTACTCTTCTTTTCTTCCTTGTTCAGATTCTTTTTACTGCTCAAATATATCACTCGCTTTAATCAGTTTTGTTTTCTTACAATTTTATATTCATCGTACGGCATAAAATACGGACAGTCGAATGAGCCGCCCTGTAAGAATTTATACAGCTCGTCCTCATCGAGGTTGATTTCACACTCGTAGCATTCATATTCTTCGTTATAATCGTAATAAGCACAGTTATCGCAATTTGTTGAGTTAGACATAACGCACCTCTCAATAAATCGGAATGATTATTTCTTTTTCTGTTTTTCTGACTCCGTCCATACCCAGATCTCTCAGGTGCGGTCCGAAGAAAAGACCGGGAGCTCTGCCGCTCGGATACAAATCAAGAAGCGGAGCCATAACAAACGCTCTTTCGAGAATTCTGGGATGAGGCACGGTAAGCTCGTAGCTTTCGCTCTTGAAGGATTCATAAAGAATCAGGTCAAGGTCGATAATTCTCGGCTCGTTGCGTTTCGTGCGCACCCTGCCCATTGCGGCTTCTATTCCGAGGCATTCGCCAAGAAGCATTGCGGGAGAGGTTGAAGTTTCAATCAGCAACGCCGCATTGTAATATTTGTTATCGTCCTCACAGCCGACGGGGTCGGTTTCGTAAATGCCCGACGCCTTGAGAATTTTAACACCCGAAAGGCGGGCAATTGCTCTTACGGCGGCATTTATATTTTCAATTCTGTTGCCCAGGTTTGTGCCGAGGGCAATCACTGCTTCGCTCATTTTAAGTAGTCCTCCCGTTTTCTGTTGATTTCAACACCGACGTATTCGAAATCCGCTTTTATCGGGGCTTCGGGCTTCTTAAGAAGAATGCGCAGAGCCTGAATTTTATCAAAACTTTCAAAAAGCTCTTTTGCAACTCTTTCCGCCGCCCTTTCAAGCAGGTCGTCTTTCTGACTTATGAAAACAGCCGTTGCCTTTTTGATAATTTTGGCATAGCTGACCGTATCGTCAACGTTATCGCTCACACACGGCTTGCTTATATCAACGAAAGCGTCAATATCAAGCACAAAATTCTGTCCGTCAACCTTTTCTTCGGGATTGACTCCGTGATAGGCGAATATTTTTAAATTTCTGATTAAGATTTTATCCATTCTGCACCGTCTTTCTGTAAATGGCATCGGCAACCCTTGCTCCCTGCACTGCAGAGAAAACGTCGTGAGCCCTTATGATATCGGCTCCGCCCGCTATTGCCGCGGTATGAGCCGCAACCGTGCCCGAATCACGCAGAGCACTGTTTTCTTCGCCGCTTGCCGCACCGATGAAGCTTTTTCTTGATGCCGCCGCAAGAAGGGCAACACCCTTGAATTTAAGCCATTGGAAATTTGCAAGCACCTCGAGGTTATCTTCATAGCTCTTGCCGAAACCGAAGCCCGCATCAAGGCAAAGCTGCTCTTTGGGGAGACCCGCCTTTGCCGAAAGCTCCATAACGTCAATAAAAAACTTTCTTATTCCGCTGATAACTCCGTCGGGATATTCCGCCTGAATACCCGCTCCGCACGGATTATGCATAACAACGTATCCCGCGCCGTATTCCTTTGCAAGCTCCGCCATTTCGCGGTTGAAGGCACCGCTGACGTCGTTGATGATGCTTGCGCCCGCTTCAAGCGCTGTCTTTGCGCAAACGGGATAAAAGGTATCAACCGAAACGGGCACGTCAAGTCTGCCTCTGAGAATTTCAAGGGCAGGTCTGATTCTTTCGCACTCCTCTGCGGCGGTCAGGATTTTTGCGCCGGGTCTTGTGGAATTGCCGCCGATATCGATTATATCCGCACCCTGACTCTGCATTTCAAGCGCTCTTTCGAGTGCCTTTTCTGGAGTGTTATAAGCTCCGCCGTCGGAAAACGAATCGGGCGTATAGTTAAGCACTCCCATTACATAAGTTCTGCTGCCGAGCGGCAGCGAAAAATCGCGCGCTCTGAACATTATTCTCTTCCTCCGGTCAGAAGTGAAATCGCCTCTGCTCTTGTGGTTGAATTTGAACGCATTGTACCTCTTAAAGCCGAAGTTCTTGTCTGCGCTCCCGAAGCTCTTGCACCTCTCATTGTCATACAAAGGTGCTCTGCCTCAACAACAACCGCCACTCCCTGAGGGTTGAGGTTATCGTAAAGGAAATCCGCAATCTGGGCGGTAAGTCTTTCCTGAAGCTGAGGCTTTTTGGCAAAGCTTTCAACGATTCTCGCAAGCTTTGAAAGACCGATAACCTTGCCGTCAGAGGGAATATAGGCAATGTGTGCCTTGCCGATGAAGGGCAGAAGATGATGCTCGCACATCGAATAGAGAGGAATATCCTTGACGATTACCATTTCATCGTTTCCGTATTCGTTGAAAAGCTTGAGATGGCGTGTGGGGTCATCGTGAAGACCCGCAAAAATCTCTTCGTACATTCTTGCCACTCTTGCGGGAGTTTCAACAAGACCCTCTCTGTCGGGGTCTTCGCCAACGGCAATAAGTATCTCGCGCACAGCCGCTTCAATTCTTTTTTTATCCATTGCAGTTACCTGCCTTTCATTCGTAATTGGGAGCAAAGGCGATTATAAATCTTTCCTCCTGCTCAAAATATCCCGTTGCCGTTGTTGAAAATCCGACGTCGGTTTCTTTTTTTGCTCTTCGCAAAAGCTCGTATATTTTTTCGTTATCAATAAGCTCTTTTATCGCCTGACGGTAAACCTTTTTGTCTGCAAAACGCAGATAAACCGTATCTTTTTCCGTTTCCGCCTGAATTACGATAAGCTCAACGATTTTATCCTCACAGGCAGAGTTGTATTTTTCAAAATACGCGCCCGTTTTGACAAAATAGTTTTCTTTATGTCCGTCACAGCCGTAATCATAAGAAAAATCGGAATGAGTCAGCGATATGCTTTCATCGTCAAGATTAAAATAGAAATAAGTCTTGCTTTTACTGCCGTCATCGCTCACGGGGTCATCCCACGTGCAGTCAAGATGATAAAACTCACCGCCGATTTCAACCGCATTCCACATATGCGGGCTGACGTCGCCGTTTTCGTTTTCAGCTTCGCCGCTGACTACTCCGTTTCTTATTCCCGCCTTATCAAGCAACAGCTTTGCCGCCTTTGAATATCCCTCGCAAGCGGCTTTTCCGTTTACAAGAGCACCGTAAGACGTTGAATAGGAGGCTGCGTTTTCATCGAGCATATAATCGCAGTTTTCAATAATATAATCGTGAATTTCAAGTTCTGTCTGCCACTCATCGTCAGGGTCGGTCAGCGACGAAATCACCTTATCGCAAACCCCGTCAAGCTTCTGCTTCATAGCGGCATATTCCGATTTTTCAACGGTATATTCAACGCTGAAGGTTGTTTGCAGACCCTTTGTTGCTATTGAACATTTTCTGCCAACAAAGAATAAATCGGGATTATCGCTGAGCAAAGCACCGAAAACCCTGTCTGCCTGCTCAGGCTCAAGAGTGTTTATAACTATGCTTTCGGGCATTGAGTAAATCTCGCCGAGTATTAAATTGTAAGCGTGTTTTTCTTCGTTATCGAGCTGTGAAAAATAAAACTTATACGGACTGCCGACCTCGGTAATCTCGCCCGGTGCAGTGCCTGTATCGACCTTTGCGGGCGGATATCTCAGCCTGAAAAATCGGAATGCCAGCACTGCCGCCACGGCAATGCAGAGTATTAGTTTCAACAGCTTAAAAATAGTTTTTCTCATATCAGTTTCCAATTATCTCAAGGATTTGACTTAACGGTTTTACGGAGTATGCCGTTATTCATCAGCATAACGATTCCGTCCTCCGCCTTGGAATAATCCACCTTGGTGATGTCGGTAATGAAGGTGTTGGCAAATTCGTTGTAAATTCTTTCACGCTTGCCGACGTTGCCTTCGTTAAAAACGTTTTCCAGAATTTCAATAACGGTCCTCGCCTGTCTTCTTCTGCCCTCTTCACCCGAAAGGCTCAGATAACGCAGATACTTGAAAAGGGTATCGCCCTTCATATTCTGACTGCCCTTGATAAGCACAAGATTCATTTCTTCGGACCTGTAATTTATCTGCTCGTCAACGGTGACCCTGAAGCCGCCGAAATAATTGACCATTGTTTTAAGCTTTGTATCGGTTGCTCCCGCGTAACGGTCAATTTCAACCGAATAGAAATCTTCAACCGCCGAAACAAGACCGTTTTCGCCGAATTCCAGATAAATCTCCTCTGCCGTTTTGCCGCCGTCCCGGTTTTCCGAAATAATTTCCTCAAGGTCAACGGGAGAAACAACCACCGAGCATTCGGGCAGGGTGACCCTTATGATATTCATAAAATATATTTCCTGCCTGTCTGCGCTTGCACACCAGAAAAGGAAGGTGTCGTCGGCAGTTGCCGTGACGGGCTTTGTTGTTTCCTCTTTCTTTTCGGTTGTGGTTTCGGTTTCAATGCCGAGAGCGGCATTTACGTCATAGTTATTCTGTTTGAGAATAAGCATACTTGAAAGCACAAGCACAACAAGTATTGCTACGGGCAGAATAATCCAGAATCTTCTGGCACTGCCTCTTCTGCTTTTCCTGTCCGTTTCAAAGACAAGCTTTCTTTTTGTTCGTTTGCTAAACATAAAACCACCAGATTATTTTATGATTATTGCCGCAGTTTCTTTATCAATATACAGCTTTCTGCCGATTACAACTCCTCCGCCGAGAGCTCTGAAGCCGTCCTCATTCAGATAGTAAACAATGGGATGAGAATTGCGGTTTGCAACCGTCATTATTCTTTCTTCCCCGCCTCTTCTTTCGTATGCAACGCAGCCGAGCACGTCCGAAACGGGAACAAATTCGCCGTCTGCAAAAACCGGATGCTCTTTTCTGAGATTGCAGAGGAATTTGAAATGACCCACAATCTCCGCATCCTCTTTGCCCCAGGGGTAACAGCCTCTGTTGAAGGGGTCGTCACCGCCGTCAATTCCCGCCTCATCGCCGTAATAAATACACGGTACGCCGGGCAGAGTAAACTGCATTGTCGAAATCAGTTTAAGCAGCTTTTTGCCCTCTTTTTTCTGCTCCTCGGTCAGACCTCCGCTATAGCGTTTAAGGTAGCTCGATTCGAACTTTCCGCGGGTTGCAAGGCGGTTGAGCACGCGGCAGGTATCGTGCGTGCCGATATGATTCATAAGACAGTCAACGGCGGGCTTCGGATAGTTTTCGCAGATTTCCATAATTCTTCCGTTAAAGCCTTCCGCCTCACCCGTAATACCGAAATTTATAAGATTTTCGGCAAAGGGATAGTTCATAACGGAATCAAGCTGCTCACCCTGAAGATATCTGCGTCTTTCGTCATAACTGATTTTGTTTGACGCATCTTCCCAGACTTCGCCGAGAATATAGGCATCCTCTTTTTCAGCCTTGACCGCACTTCGCAGAGCGTCAAGGAATTTATCGGGCAGCTCGTCGGCAACGTCAAGCCTCCAGCCGTCCGCACCCGCACGAAGCCACGAGCGGAGAATTCCGTTTTCGCCTGCAATATATTCGATGTAGCCGTCGTTTTCTTCGCTGATTTCGGGCATAATGTCAACGTTCCACCAGCAAACGTATTCATCGGGGTATTTTCTGAATTTATACCAATCGAAATAGGGCGATTTTTTGCTGTTATAAGCACCGACAGAATCGTATCTTTTTTCTTTGTTGAAATATACACTGTCCGAGCCCGTATGGCTGAATACGCCGTCAAGCACAATGCGTATTCCCTTTTCGTGAGCTTTTTTGCACAGGGATTCAAAATCCTCTTTGTTGCCGAGCAAGGGGTCGATTTTTGAATAATCGGCGGTATCGTACCTGTGATTTGAATGGGATTCAAAAATCGGATTCAGGTATATACATCCTATGCCGAGCATTGCAAGATAATCCAGCTTTTGCTCAATGCCCTTAAGGTCGCCCTGAAAATAATCGTATTTTGTGATTCTGCCCTCTTCGTCAGGGTCCCACATAGGCTTTTCGCCCCAGTCGGAGCGGATAACTCTGTCAGGATAAATATTTTCTTTTTTATCGCCCGAAAAACAGAATCTGTCGGGGAAAATCTGATAGATGACCGAGCCTTTTATCCAATCGGGAGTTTTGAAATCCTTTGAATAAACGGTAAGCTGAAAGCTCTTTCCGTCGGGTGAAATTCTGCCCGTGCCGCCGTCAAAGCGGGTAATCATACTGCCGCCGTCTTTATTCGCAACGGCAAAATGATACCAGTAAAGGCCTTCCTTTTCGGCGGTAAAGGTAACCTTCCACCATTCTTCGTTTTCGCCTTCCATTCTTTCCCACACCATCGGGTAAACGTCGGAATCCTTGCCGTCATCACTGCTGATAACAAGGCTTGCGCCCGTACAGCAGAAGCTTCGGGGCATAACTATTCTGAGCGTTACCTCGGTACCGTCGCAAACGGCACCGAAAGGCGATTTGTGATATATAAGTCTTGAATTATAGGGAATAAAATCCATAATCTCACCTTGAGTACAAATTAATAAATGCAACTTTTGGCTCATAGGGCAATTCCGTTATTTTTATTATTACGTCGGTAACGAAATAACCCACCGCAATCAGAAGCATAAAACACAGAATAAAAAGTACTATGTTTATAATCTTTCTTTTTCTTACCCTTTCCTCATAGCTCGGCTCCGAGCCGAAACGGGTTGAAAACTCTGTTATGCTCTCACGCTGTGACGGCTTGAGAGCTTTTTCAATTTTTCCTTTTTGGTTGGCTTTTTTGCGTGCCATATATACTGCTCCTTATGAAAAAAGAGTTGTGTCCGTAAATCCCGCAAAGGCAAGTGAGAGCAATCCTACATAGATTAAAAGTGAGGGTGTACCCTGAAATGCCTTCGGTACGTCTTTGTTTGCCGAAAGTGCCTGTGAGCCTTTGCTGATCAGTGCGGCGGCAAGAATAAACGCTATGCCCGCACCGATACCCGAGCCGATACTGTTTGCGAAAGTATAGGCAGCCGAGCTGTTGATAAACGGAATTGCAAACACAAGCGTGTTGAGAGCTGCAATACCCATTGTTCCGAGCTCCTTATCGGAAACTCTGAAAATAAGCTTCATAACCGTTGCCGCAACAAGATACACGCCTGCAAGCACAAGACCGTAAATTGCCGCCTTGCCCGCAAAGGTAAAGACTGCCACTGCGGAAACGGTGTTGAGCAATGAGCAGATTGCACTTGTTGCAACCGAAAATCCCGAAATCGTCAGAGCGATTTTTCCGAAAGTGCCGGGCCTTGTTGAAACTCTGATAGCTTCACTCATACCGAGACCCGAGCTTAAAACAAGATTCTGAACAAAAACAGTGTAAAGGGCGGTTATAAGCAAATCCGTTATCATTTTCATTTGCTTTCTCCCCCTTCACTTTCAGTTTCTGTGCCGAGAGATTCAATAAATTCCGAAAGGTCGTCGCCGAGACCGAAAACGTCTTTTTCGGCTTCGGTCTGCACGACGGTTTCCTGTGCCTGTGTTTCGGGAGCCTGTGTTTCTTCGGTCACCTCTTCTGTTTCTTCCTCTTCAGCCTCTTCGGCTTTTAAGAATTTTGCGGTGAATGCGTTAAGCCCTGCGGCAAGGAAGCCGAGCAATATCAGACATCCGAAAGGCAACGCCGCACCCTTGAGAGTTATGGGTACGCTGAGCTCGTAGCCCGCAAGGGTGCCCGAGCCGAAAACCTCTCTGACCGCACCCGTTATCAGGAAAATTACAGATATGCCGATGCTTACCGCCGCCGCGTCGAAAAGCGCAAGCTTCACGCTGTTTTTCACCGCATACTGTTCGCAGTGAACGGCGGTTGCGGAGTTAACGGCGATAAGAGGCAGATAAACTCTCATTCCCAGACCGATATCCGTAAGAGAGCGATGTTCAAAATAAAAAATTACGGGGCATACCAACGCAAGACCGATTAAAAGATAAAGCGGAACTCTTACCCATCTGGGCAGATTTTTCATAATAAGACTTGCGAGTGTGCAGGTAATAATCAGATCAAGACCGAGAACAGCCGAAAGCAATGCCGCGTTTTTCAGCGAGGTTGACGCCGCAACAACGGGGCAAAGAGCAATAAGCTGAACAAGTACGGGGTTATAAACCAGCGCACCTTTTCTGAGTACCGTTCTGAAAGAAAGCTTTTCGTTCATCGTGATTCAGCCTCCTTTTTGAAAGGTCTTTTAATCCTGAGCTTGGGAATATTGTTAAGCGCCGAGTCAAAAATCGGTCTGAAGCCGTTTGTGAGAAGAATTGCAAAACAAACGGTTTCTTCATAGGCGCCGAGGTATCTCATACCCATACAGATAAATCCGCATATTGCGCCGTAGATAAATTTGTTAAGATTCTTCGGCGGCAGAGTAGCGTAATCCGTCAGCAGAAATACGGCACCGAAAAGAAGCGAGCCCGATGAAAGCTCAAGCACGAGATTTGTAAAATATGAAGAATGAAGTCGGGGCAGCATAAGTACGCCGAGAGCCGCGGCAACAACAAAGCCCGCAGTTGCAAGCAATGCCTTGGGGCGTCTTATCAAAAGAAATACACAGCAAACGAGCATAACCAATACGCATCCCGTACCCATAGGGCCCGAAACGTTGCCGCCGATTATATCAAAAATATTGGCAGAGTTGATTCTGACGGAAATTCCCTTTGAGAGAAGTGCGCCGAGGGAGGTTGCACCGAGAAGCTTTTCCGCTGTGTTCACAGTATATGAAAACACCTGTTCCTTGAAGCATACGCTTGCAAAGGCAAAGCCCGCCGCCGCGGGAACAAACGGTGTTTTAAGAGCAGAGCCGAAAGGAATTTTTGCCGTTGCAACGCCGAAAAATGCCGCTGTTGCGGGGATATAATAAGCAATTCCCGCGGGCATCATCATTGCAATTGCCGCACCCGTGAAAAAGCTGCTTATGTCCTTGATGTAGAACTTTCTTTCCGTAACAAGGTTTGCCACAGCCTCGGTCAGTACGGCCGAAGCCACGCTCGCCGCAATAACGTATAAACTGCGTATTCCGTAATACCATACTGCAAGAAAGCAAGGAATAATCAGCATTATAAGGTAGTCACCGTAAATGCGGTTGGGGTTTATTGATTTTTCTTTAACGGCAGCGTTAGCCAAACGAAGTCACCTCTTAAATTCCATTATTTATTCATTGCATCATCTGTTTGAAAAGCATATCATATTAGAGTAAAGGAGGCAGTACCGATGCAAATAAATTCACCTGCCGAAAACAGGATTATTGTTGAGCTTACCGCTCAGGATATGCTGGAGCTTGACATTACATACGAGGAAATGGATTATTCCACAATTGAAACTCGAAGGGTTATATGGACAGTGCTCGATGCCGCGGGCAAAGCTCTCGGCAGAGAATTTGACCCGTCGCGGAAAATGATTATTGAAGCGATGCCCCATTCTTCGGGCGGATGCACGCTTTGTTTCACTCTGCCCGACAGCTACCCCGTCAGAAGCAAAAAGCCTCTGCTTAAAAAACAGCCGTCAAGCATTATCTGTGATTTTGACAGCCTTGATAATCTTTACAAAGCCGCCGAATGCTTCTATTCCCTGTCCGTTTCGGCACAGAGCAGTCTTTATGAAAACTCGGGAGTTTACAGGCTTATTGTTTATTCGCCGTTCGAAATGCTTTCACTCATAAAATATTTCAGTGAATTCGGCAAATGCAAAAAGGGGTCGCCGCTCGAAGAGGAATTCACCCGCGAGCACTGGCATCTGCTTGCCGCCTGTAACGCCCTTGCAAAAATTTATCCCTGATAAGCCTTTTCGGCTTTGAGTCTTATATCCTCAATGGCTTTTGCACTGTCCTGTGCACCGAAAACCGCACTGCCCGCAACAAGCACGTTTGCTCCCGCGGCGGCGGCGGTTTCAACGGTGGAATTGTTTATTCCGCCGTCAACCTGAATATCAACGTCAAGACCTCTGCGTGCAATTTCGCTTCGCAGGGTCTTTACTTTTTCCATTGTTTCGGGCATAAACGACTGTCCGCCAAAGCCCGGCTCAACGGTCATAACAAGCACCATTGAGAGCTTGTCGAGATAGGGAAAAACATCTTCGGCGGGAGTTGCGGGCTTTATGCTTATGCCCGCCTTACAGCCGCAAGCGATGATTTTATCAACGGTTTCGCCCGCATCCGAGGAGCTTTCAATATGAAACGTGATTATATCAGCACCCGCTTTTTTGAAATCGGCGATATAATCAATCGGATTTTCAATCATAAGATGCACGTCAAAAACAAGATTCGTCTTGCTTCTGATGCTTGCAATAACGGGAGCACCGAAAGTGATATTCGGCACAAAACAGCCGTCCATTACGTCAAGATGCAGATAATCCGCACCGCATTTTTCCATTCTTGCAGCCTCTGCGCCGAGAGCTGAAAAATCGCTTGCAAGCACTGAAGGAGAAATTTTTATCATAAACATTCATTCCTTTCGGTAAAAGAGCGTATAATTCCGCATTATAATTAGAATTATTATAGCATTATAAATCTAGCAGGTCAATATTTTTAAAATAAGTTAACAGTAATTTTATATATATAATTTTATTAAAACCGCTTTACAAAACCGAAAATTTGTTACATAATATAGGTTGATACTTTAATCCGATAAAGAGGAAATAAAATGAAAGAGAAAAAAGAGAATCAGAAGACGTTAAAGCAAAACCTTGACCTCATCAAAAGGTTTTTTCCCTATCTGAGAAAGCACCTCAAAACAGAGGCGTGCGTGCTGGCTTGTGCAATCGTTTCAGCCGCCTGCGAAATCATACTTCCTCTGATAGTCAGAAAAATCACCGATGCGGGCGCGGTCAGCGGTGACGGAATAACCGTGCGTATGCTGCTCATAATCTGCGCCGCTTACATAGGTCTGCGTGCTTTTGACAGCTTCGCAAACTACTGCCAGTCCTACTACGGCCACAAAATGGGCACAAAAATCGAAAACTCAATGCGTGAGGATATGTTTGACCATCTTCAGAAGCTTTCGTTTTCATTTTACGATAACACAAAAATCGGTCAGCTTATGAGCCGTATGACCTCCGACCTTTTCGACGTTGCGGAGTGGGCACATCATTTCCCCGAAATGATACTTATGACGGTTGTTAAATTCCTTGCAAGCTTCTATATCTTTGCAACAATGGATATACGCTTTGCTCTCGGAGTTTTCATTCTTATGCCGTTCATGATTATTCTTACCAAAAAATCAAGAACGAAAATGCGTGACGCCTTCAAAGAGGGCAGACATCAGATAGGCGAAATCAACGCCAGAATCGAAGACAGCCTTCTCGGTGTAAGAATTGTACGCTCATTCACCAACGAACAGACCGAAAAAGAAAAGTTTATGGAGGGCTGTGAGGGCTACGTTGACGTAAGAAACCGCACTCACAAGCACATGTCGGTTTTCCACGCAACGGTAAGACTTCTTGACGGCTCAATGTATATAGCCGTTGTTGCAATGGGCGCCCTTCTTCTCAAGCACGGCGAAACAACTCCCGGTGATTTTGCCGCAAGCCTTCTGCTTGTTTCAACCCTTCTCGGCTCAATCAGAACAATCGTTGATTTCAGCGAGCAGTTCAGCAGAGGCGTAACGGGTATTGAGCGTTTTGCGGAAATTATGGACGTTGAGCCCGAAATCGTTGACAGCGAAAACGCCGTTGACGTCGGCACTCTTGAGGGAGAAATCGAATTCAGAAACGTCAGCTTCAGCTACGTTGACGGCGAAAAAGAAATTCTCCACAACCTCAACCTCCGCCTTAAAAAGGGCGAAAACCTTGCAATCGTCGGTCCCAGCGGCGGCGGAAAAACAACCCTCTGCAACCTTATCCCCCGTTTCTACGAAGCACAGAGCGGCGATATTTTCGTTGACGGCAAGAATATTAAAGATATAACCCTGCGTTCACTCCGCTCAAACATCGGCGTTGTTGCACAGGACGTTTACCTCTTCAGCGGAACAATCCGCGATAACCTCGTTTACGGCAAGGCAAATGCCACAGAAGAAGAAATTATCGAAGCCACCAAAAAGGCGGGCGCACACGAATTCATCAGCTCCCTCCCCAACGGCTACGATACGTATATCGGCGAAAGAGGCGTTAAGCTCAGCGGCGGTCAGAAGCAGAGAATTTCAATCGCCAGAGTATTCCTCAAAAACCCGCCCATTCTTCTCCTTGACGAAGCAACCTCGGCTCTTGATAATGAAAGCGAAAAGCTTGTTCAGGAATCGCTTGAACGCCTTGCAAAGGGCAGAACAACTCTCACAATCGCTCACAGACTTACCACCATACGCAATGCCGACACGATAATCGTTCTCACCGAAAACGGCATTGAAGAGCAGGGCTCACACAAAGAGCTTATGCAGAAAGACGGTATCTACAGCCACATGTACAGTATGTACGTAACGGAGTAAAAATTTTTCCAGGAAAGGAATTTTTAATATGCTTAAAAACATCTCACCCGTAATTTCTCCCGAACTTCTCAAAATCCTTATGGAAATGGGTCACGGTGACGAAATCGTTATCGGCGACGGCAACTTCCCCGCAGCCGCAAACGCAAAAAGACTTGTCCGCCTTGACGGTCACGGCGTAAACGAAATTCTTGAGGCTATTCTCAAGCTTATGCCTCTTGATACATACGTTGAAGCTCCCGTTGCTCTTATGGATAACGGCGACGCTTCAAATCCCCCTCCCATCTGGGAAGACTATAAAAACACCGTTCTCGCTGAAGAGGGCGATAAGAAATTTGAGCTTGTTGAACGCTTTGCTTTCTATGAAAGAGCAAGAGATGCTTATGCCATCATCGCAACAGGCGAAACCGCAATTTACGCTAACATTATCCTCAAAAAAGGTGTTGTAATTCAATGATTAAAAGAGTTCTCGCAATCGATTTCGGTGCTTCTAGCGGACGCGCAATCGTCGGCTCGTTTGACGGCGCAAAAATTACGCTCAAAGAAGTTCACCGCTTTTCAAACGACCCCGTAAAGGTCGGCGACACAATGTACTGGGACGTACTTCGCCTTTTCCACGAAATCAAGCAGGGCATCGTTAAAGCCAAGCTTGACGGCGGGTTCGACAGTATGGGTATCGACACCTGGGGCGTTGACTTCGGTCTTATCGACGAATTCGGCTGTCTTCTCGAAAACCCCGTTCATTACCGCGACGAGCGTACGAAGGGTCTTATCGAGGAATGCGCCGAAACAATCCCCAACAGCGAATTTTACGAAACAACAGGCATTCAGTTTATGGAGCTCAACACGGTTTATCAGCTCTATGCTCTTAAAAAATACCGTCCCCATATACTCGAAAGAGCATCAAAGCTCCTCTTTATGCCCGACCTTTTCGGTTATATGCTCACAGGCAAAATGACAACCGAATATTCAATCGCAACCACCTCGCAGATGATTGACCTCAAAACAAAGAAATGGGCAACGGGTCTTCTTGACAGACTCGGCATTCCCTCAAAACTTCTTTGCGAAATCAAGCCCTCAGGCTCGGTGCTCGGCAAAATCCGTGACGATATCTGCGCCGAATGCGGCATCGACAGCGTTGACGTAATCAGCGTTTGCGGTCACGATACACAGAGCGCAATCACCGCCGTTCCCTGCGAAAAGGGCGACTTTGCTTTCCTTTCAAGCGGCACCTGGTCGCTTTTCGGAACAGAGCTTGAAAAGCCCATCGTAAACGAAAAATCAATCGCTATGAACGTTACCAACGAAGGCGGCTACGGTGAAACAACGGGCTTCCTTAAAAACATCATCGGTCTTTGGCTGATTCAGGAAAGCCGCCGCCACTGGAACAGAAACGGCAGCGATTATTCTTATGCAGACCTTGAAAAGCTTGCCCTTGCGGCTGAGCCCTTCAAGTGCTTCATCGACCCCGATGCGCCCGAATTCGTGCCTCACGGCAACATTCCCGAAAGAGTTCGCGAATACTGCCGCAAAACAGGTCAGGCTGTGCCCGAAAGCGTTGGCGAGGTAATGCGCTGCATCTACGAAAGCCTTGCTATGAAATACCGCTTAACCCTTGAAAAGCTTGAAGAATGCACAGAAAAAACCTATCCCGCAATCCACGTTATCGGCGGCGGAACAAAGGATACTCTCCTTTGCAAAATGACCGCCTGTTCCTGCGGAAGAAAGGTTGTTGCAGGCCCGATTGAAGCAACCGTTCTCGGCAATATCGCCGTTCAGCTTCTCGCTTGCGGAGCAATCGAAAGCATTGAACAGGCAAGAAAAATTGTCCGCGAAAGTGAAAACACGGTTGAATACCTGCCCGAAAATACCGCTGACTGGGAAGCAGCATATCTCCGCTTCAAAGCCGCGGTTGGTGAATAAAAAATTATATTTTCAACACATAGAAAGGATTTGATTAAAATGGCAAAAAGCAGATTAATCGGCGATTATCCCGTAATCGGTATCCGCCCCATTATCGACGGCAGAAGAGGTCCCCTCAAGGTAAGAGAATCTCTTGAAGACCAGACCATGAACATGGCTAAGGCTGCCAAGGCTCTCTTCGAGGAAAACCTCCGCTACTCAAACGGCGAACCCGTTAAGGTTGTTATCGCTGACACAACCATCGGCCGCGTTGCCGAAGCTGCAGCTTGCGCAGCAAAGTTCAAGAAGGAAGGCGTTGACATCACTCTTTCCGTTACTCCCTGCTGGTGCTACGGCTCAGAAACAATGGATATGGATCCCAACACAATCAAGGGTGTTTGGGGCTTCAACGCAACTGAAAGACCCGGCGCAGTTTACCTTGCTGCCGTTCTTGCAGCTCACGCTCAGAAGGGTCTTCCCGCATTCGGCATCTACGGCAAGGACGTTCAGGATGCTGACGACACAACAATGCCCGATGACGTTAAGGAAAAGCTTCTCCGTTTTGCACGCTCAGCCGTTGCAGTTGCAACAATGAGAGGCAAGAGCTATCTCCAGATCGGCTCAACCTGTATGGGTATCGCTGGCTCGGTTATCGATCCCGATTTCATCGAAGAATATCTCGGTATGAGAGTTGAATCAGTTGACGAAGTAGAAATCATCCGCCGAATGTCGGAAGGCATCTATGACGAAGCTGAATACCAGAAGGCTCTTGCCTGGACAAAGGCAAAGTGCACAGAAGGTTTCGATAAGAACCCCGAATTCGTAAGAAAGAGCGACGAACAGAAAGAACAGGATTGGGAATTCGTTGTTAAGATGATGTGCATCATCAAAGACCTTATGAACGGCAATCCCAACCTCCCCGAAGGCTGTGAAGAAGAAGCTGTCGGCCACAACGCTATCGCAGCTGGCTTCCAGGGTCAGAGACAGTGGACAGACTTCTATCCCAACGCTGACTTCGCTGAAGCTCTTCTCAACACTTCATTTGACTGGGAAGGCACAAGAGAGCCCTACATCCTTGCAACAGAGAACGACGTTCTCAACGGCATCGGTATGCTCTTTATGAAATTACTTACCAACAGACCTCAGATGTTTGCTGACGTTCGTACTCACTGGAGCGCAGACGCTGTTAAGAGAGTTACAGGCTACGACATCGAAGGCAAGGCTAAGGATGCAGGCGGATTTATCCACCTTATCAACTCAGGCGCTTGCTGTCTTGACGCTTGCGGCGAAGTTAAGGATGAAAACGGCAACGGCGTTATCAAAGAGTGGTATAACGTTACAGCTGAAGACGCTGACAAGATTCTTGACGCTACAACCTGGAACGCAGCAGACAACGGCTACTTCAGAGGCGGCGGATATTCATCACGTTTCCTTACAAGAGCTGAAATGCCCGCAACAATGATCCGTCTTAACCTCGTTAAGGGTCTCGGCCCCGTTCTTCAGATTGTTGAAGGCTGGACAGTTAACCTTCCCGACGAAGTTTCAGACATCATCTGGAAGAGAACAGACTATACATGGCCCTGCACATGGTTTGCTCCCAGATGCACAGGCGAAGGCCCCTTCAAGTCAGCTTATGACCTTATGAATAACTGGGGTGCCAACCACGGCGCAATCTCCTACGGCCACATCGGTGCAGATATCATCACAATGGCATCAATGCTCCGCATCCCCGTAGCTCTTCACAACGTTCCCGAAGAGAAGATTTTCCGTCCCGCTTGCTGGGGTGCATTCGGCACAAAGGACCTTGAAGGCGCAGACTTCAGAGCTTGCGAAAACTACGGTCCCCTTTATAAATAATCAATAAATATAAATGCCCGAAGGTCACAAGACCCTCGGGCATTTTCTTTTACTTTGAACTAAAAAAGGGTGTGGGCAACGCCCACCCTTAACTCTTCACTTTTCACTCTTAACTCTTCACTTATCAAAGGTTTCTTCTCCAATGGAAAAGGTACTGCTGGGCAATTCCCCTCGCACCGTTTACGCACTCGGGCAAGCCGTCGGGGTAAAGCTCGCTCATAATTCGTTTTACCCATACGTCAACGGGAAAAGCATCAACCTTTCCGAAGCCGTAAAGCAGTGAGCACTGCGCCACCTTTTCGCCCACTCCCTTTATTTTTATCAGCTCGTCTCTGCCTGTTTCAAGGTCAGATTCGAGAATTTTTTTGAAATCAACCTCGCCCGAAGCAACCTTTTCGGCGGCATCGATTATATATTTTGCTCTGAAACCCGCACGCAAAGGCGCAAGAGCGTCAATTCCGCTCTCTGCAATTCTCTCTGCCGACGGAAAAGTGAATTCACCGTTTCCCAGCGGCTCGCCCAACGAGGTGCAAAGGCGGTCAATTATGCCCTTGATTCGCGGAATATTGTTGTTCTGGGAAATAATAAACGAACAAACTGCCTCCCACGGCTCCTGACGGAGAATTCGGATTCCGTAGTATTCGTCAACCGCTTTTTCAAGGTATGTATCCGCCCTGAATCTTTCGCAAAGTGAGGCATAGTCACGCTCAAGGTCAAAATACGGCACCCAGATTTGCTCAAAATCCTCTTCGTTCGTGTTAAGAAAGGTAACTGAATCGCCGTCTTGCCTTAAAGTAAGCTCTTTTCCGAAAGCAACACCGTGAATTTCGTTTTCGTCCGTCTTTTTCCAGCGGAATGACTGCCCGCAGTCAAGGCTTAAAAGAGCGTCAAAACAGTTTCTTTCAACCGTAATATTTTTACTTTTTACCGTATAATTTATTGCCATTAAAGAATACTCCATTTTGTATTATTATTCTAAAATTTTCTGAAAATTGCCCGATTTTTTATGACATTTTTCAACAAGTTGTCAAGTGTTAACAACCGTAAGTATATGCTAAATAAGAAAAATAAAAGTTTTCCACGTGCAAATATGTTGGAAAATCAAGGTTTTGAGGCTGAGTTTTCCACGTTTTCCACTCAGTTTTCCACAGTTTTGTTGAAAACCGTTTTTATACCAAGTGTATAAATATATTGACATCTGTGTTTCCTTTTTTCAGGAATAAACAGCATCTCTTATGCCAAAAATATCAGGGTAATATATGTGAAGGGAGATTGGATTTTGATTAAAGGTATCAACAGACAGGTGGTCGAAATAACGGAAACTCAGTGCGAATATTTTGAGAGGGTACTTTTTTTCATAAAACCCGAATTTTCAGCCGTCAGCGAGGGTGATTTAAAGGAAAGAGCAACCGAAATTGCCCAGAGTGCGGGTATGCCGCCCGCAACAAGAATCAAAAAGAACAAGGTGCGTCTTGCAATTAACCTTGCTGCTTCCGCCCTTGCAGGTGCGGCAATCAGCGGAGGCATATTTCTGCTGGCATCAGGCTTTTGATTTTTCTGCGTGAGAACAAAAACCGTTCATTTCGCATTCGCCGCATTTCGGTCTGCCCGAAACACAGGTATCTCTGCCGTGAAGCACACAGCGGTGGCAAAAATCGTTGCTTTCTTCGGGCGGAAGAAGCTCGCGCAGCTGCATTTCAACCTTAAACGGGTCTTTGGTGTTAACAAGACCGAGAAGATTGGAAATTCTGATAAGATGCGTATCCGCAACCACCGCGGGCTGACCGTAAACGTCGCCCATAATGAGGTTTGCAGTCTTTCTGCCGACTCCAGGAAGCGAGGTCAGCTCTTCGATTGTTGAGGGCACGGCGGAATTGTATTCGTCAATCATTTTGCGGCACATTCCGATTATATCTCTTGCCTTTGCCCTGAAAAATCCGCACGAGTGGATAATTCTTTCAATATCGGCAACGTCGGCGGCCGCAAAATCTTCAACCGTTTTATATTTTTCAAAAAGTTCGGGCGTCACAAGGTTTACCCTTGCATCTGTGCACTGCGCCGAAAGCCTTGTTGCAATTATGAGCTGCAACGGATTTTCGGCATTGAGCGAGCAAATACTTTCGGGATATTTCTTTTTAAGCGTCTGCACAGCAAGCAGCGCTTTTCCTTTTTTATCCATATTCTTTTCTCCGTTTTCAAGTGCTGATTCTTTTCTACGGCTTCATTATATAATAATTGTTTTAAAAAATAAATACAGAATTTAAACCAAATATGAATTTTTTGTTATATAAGCAAAAACGGTTGATTTTAATTATTTTTTATGATAACATTTTGGTGTATAATCCGAGAAGGAGGATTCACACAATGAAAAATAAGCATAATGCAATCATCTCCGTGCTGATTTGTCTGGTACTTGTTGTTTCAATATTTACCGCTTGCAGCAAAAAGGGCGATGATTCAACAACAACCTTAAAAGCCAACGAAACCTGGATTGAAGGCGTTAAGGTTACATATCCCCGCGTACAGATTACAGGCGTTGAGCTTGCCGAAATCGTTTCGGGCGCACTCGGCGATGAATATAAGGATTTCAACGATGATAACCTCGGTTCACTTTCAAAAGAAGAAATCGATAAGGTTATCGATTACGCACAGAATAACGGCTACATCGTTGAAACCGATGAAGACGGCAACGTTGTAATCAAAAAAGAAGAAGTCCCCACAACCCAGATCAGCAAGGAAGAGCTTGACGCTCTTTACAGCGAAGCAGGAGTAAGCGACCCCAACAACCTCACTCCCGAAGAAATCACAAAGGTTTCTCAGATTGCAGGCGACAAGGGTTATGACATCGTAACAAACGGAAGCGGCGTAACACAGGTTGTTAAGCCCAACCCCACAAGAGAACCCGTAACCTACACGGTTGTTCACCAGCGCCCCAACAATCCCAACGGCATTGAAAATATCCACCGTGTTACCATCACCTCCCCCACCCACGCTACATCGCCTATGGGCACAACAATTGCTCAGGCAAAGGTTGCATATCCCGGTTGGCTCAAGACCTACGGTAACGAGTATCACCACAACTTTGTCAACAACACCGTTGGCGATGACGGAAGCGTTATTTCAGTTGGTGTCTCATATTCGCCCGCAGAGGATGACGGTCAGGCAGGTTACGGTGCAGTTATAACAAAGCACGATAAAAGCGGCAACCTCAAATGGGATAAAATCATTCAGGGCGACGATATGGTTTCTTTTGAAGACGTAGCAGTTCTTAAGGACGGAAGCATCATAGTTGTCGGCTACACAAGCGCAACAAATATTGCAGACGATGCAACTTACGTTTGCAAAGGCTCACTCGAAGGCATCATCATTAAATATGACAAAAACGGCACAAAGAAATGGATAAAGATGATCGGCGGCAGCGGCGACGAAATGATTTACGCTGTTTCGGCAACTCCCGACGGCGGCTTTGTTGTAGGCGGTAAGTCAAATTCGCTTGACGGTACGCTCAAGGGTCTCGGCACAGAAAAAATCAAGGCTTTCACAACAAAGTGCGATAAGGACGGTAAGATCCTCTGGAACTACGTTCTTTCAGGCACAAAGCACTCATCGGTTGAAAGCATCGACGTTGCTCCGAACGGAACAATTTATACAACAATCAACAGCGTAACAGGTGACGGCGAATACGCCGCAATCACAGGCACACAGACAGGCCGTACAACAACAGTTGTATCAAAGATTTCCGCTGACGGTAAACTCGCTTGGAACAAAGCTCTCTACGGCAGCGGCAAAACCGAAATGTACGGCATCGTTGCCGAAAACGACGGCTGTATTGTTGCAGGTTACTATTCGTCAACAAATGCAGGCAACCAGGGAACTTTCAGCGAAATCCTTAACGGCGGTAACGCAGGCACGGTTGACGGCGTTGTTATCAAGCTCGAAGCAAGCAAAGGTGACCAGAAATGGATTACTCCTCTTGTAGGCTTCCAGAATGACTTTATTTCTGATATCGTTGCTATCCCCGGCGGCTACGCTGTCTGCGGTTACAGTAACTCCTCAAACAGAGACTTTGCCTTCCTTTCAGGCACATCCGATTTCGATTCGTTCGTATACACCTTCTCAAAATACGGTGATATTAAAACACATTCATCGTTCGGCGGCTCCGCAAACGATAATGCAAGAGCTATTTGTGCAAACGGAAAAACAGTTTTCGTTTCGGGTATGACCAACTCGGGCGACGGTTCATTTAAAGATTGCACGGTCAAGGGTTCAGACGGTAAGGGCGCAGCTCTTGTTTACGAATTCAAGCTTGAATATTAAGTAATACAAATTAAAATAAAAGCAGAGATTTGCGTTTGCATCTCTCTGCTTTTATGACTTATGGCGGGTTATCAAATAAACATCTTGAAAATCATTTGTATTAAAGGTAAAATGTTTTTATCTGAAGGAGGCTTCCTATGAAAAAGACAGTTTCATTTCTGCTTTGTCTGTTAACGGTTTTCTGCTTTGCCGCCTGTGGCAAAGAGCCCGAAAAAACAGACGTTGAAAAAAACTTGTCTGAAGATTATAATAATTATACTTACACCAAACCCGATACCGCTCTGACAGCAAGCGGAACACTCATCGGAGACGTCATCTGGGAGCTTTACGCTGACGGCAGCCTTTTTGTTGAGGGCAACGGCAATATGCCTGACTGGGCAAGAATCAGAGATGCTGCATGGCGCGAAAAAATCCACGATATAAAAAGCGTTCATATCGGCAAAGGAGTCACCTCCATCGGCGATTTTGCGTTTGCTTACTGCCAGAATCTCACCTTTGTTTATATTCCCGGAACTGTAAAGTCAATCGGCGATTCGGCATTTATCCGCTGTGAAAATCTGAAAGAGATTTATATTCCCGATACGGTTACGGAAATTGGTGCCTCAACATTCGCTTACTGCCTTAATCTTGCGCAGATAAACGTTCCCGAAACCGTAACAAGCCTCGGAGAATCAGCCTTCAGCGGCTGCACTGCCATCAAAGAGCTGACCGTTCACAAGAATATTTCTTACATCGGTAAAAACTGTTTCTCGGGATGGACCGAAGAGCAAAGCATCAGCATCGGCAATTCCCAAAGCTTTATTAAAAATAAATGGGATGAAGAGTGGAATCTTAATTGCTCTGCAACGATACAGATAAACAGCTGATAAAAACCGGTAAG
>JAZQKN010000070.1:0-37799 GCA_045542175.1 Acutalibacteraceae bacterium
TCATATTCCATTGAAAGAGTCAGCGGATGTTCGCCGGTTTTTGCGGTGTGAACGGCGGTTAATCCGACTGTCCATACATAAGTTCCGTTTGCAGAAATACTCTTGACATAAGCCGTGCCCATACCATCCGTTTTGAGTTCACCGCTTTCATCGGCAAGTGAAAGCTTTATGTTGCTTACCGCCTTTGACGGACTTGTATTTTTGATTGTGATGCTCACATTTCTGCTTTCGCCAGGAATGATACTATCATTTTCAACGGTATAACCCGTAACCATAAGTCGGGGTTGAGAGGTGTCCTGTGGTGCGGTAGTTGTTTCAATCTCTTTTTTACCGATTACATTGAGATTGATTACATCAGATGATGAACCGTTGCCTGCTTCACTTTCAAATTCACACATTATGTTTATAGCGTGATTGCCGTCTGCGGCAGTTTCTGAAATCTTGACATCAATATCCCACGTTACGGATCTTTTTTCATTAAGTCTGTAAACATAACCCGATGCTACACCGACAGGAACAATATCTCCGCTTGAATCGGAGAAGGTCAGCTTCATATTATTTACATAATCGGTTTTGCTTTTATTTGTGAGTGTGATTGAAATTTTTGCCGTGTTACCTGCTTTAAGTTCACCGTCGGTTTTGTAATCCGTAACCATAACTTTCGGCTGTGAGGGTATTTCCTCTGCAAAAGCGGTTGTTATCGGTACAAAGCAAAACAGCAAACACATAATTAAACTGAATAATTTTTTCATAGAAATTATAACTCCCTGATATTTTCAACAATGCTGTTCTTCATTTCCTTTTTGATTTTTGCGTAAAGATTTATACTGCAAATCAGGAAAAGGACGGCGATAATCAGCATTGCCTGCCATATTTCAAAGGTGAGATAATCTGGATCCTTGAAATACGCAATGATGCCTAAATGTCCGATTATATAGCCGCCGAAACCTATACTGCAGCCCCAAACAAACATTGAGAGAAGCTGACGGATATACGCCTGCGTGATTTCTCTCACGCTTGCGCCAACTGCACGCAATGTGCCTATTTCACGCTTGCTCTCTCTTATCTTTGCGGTAAGTGAATTATTGACAATGCTTGCACAGATTGAGAAGAAGAGAACAACTATTGAAAGCAGACATATAAACAGCGTCTGTATGTTTTCACGTGCATCCTGGTTTTGTGAAAAGCCTGAATAATAGCGGAAATTTGTTCCCGAAACAAGGCCATTGAGGAAGGTGCTTGCAAGCTCATCCGTTTCCTCTGTGACTTCGCTTTTTGAGTCAATCAACAGTTCTTCATACGGCAAGTTAATACCTGCTATTGTATCCAAGCCTTGCGTAGTGGTAACAATGCTGAGTTCATCGCGACAGCTCATATAATCACCAAATGAAAACGGTGAAACGATTGCTCCGATTTTGACTTCTTTTTCATTAACCGTAACAATTCCGAACTCTTCTTTTCCTTCTTCGTTATAACTGAAGCTGGTACCTTCTGAGCTGAGCATTTTCAGCTTGAGTGTATCTCCGACTTTATAATCAAGGGTTGTCAAAGCAAAAATTTCTCTTTTTTCCCTATAAAAATTGTCCGATAAATTGTCAACGTCATTAACGCCGTACATAGCCAAAGAGCCGTCTTTATTCAATATGAAATCAAAGCCGATACGTTTGGGTGCGACAAGAATAATCTCTTCGCCTGAATTCAGTTTATCTATATTGATTTTGCCCTCGATTATTTCAAAGCGGTCTTTGTTTTTATCAAACAACACCTTATCGAAAGCTTTGATTTCAGACCTGAATAGCTCGTTTTCTGTTTGTGCAACAGATTTGAGGTCTTTATACTGTTCGTTTTCGTCTTCGGCAAACCAATATTTTTTTATCGTTTCAACATCCCTTTTTTCTTCAGATAACAATCCTGACAAGCCGTCATCGTGGTTAACGGTATATCGGATTCCCTGCCACGAAAGAGAAAGCAATTCCATATAGTCGGAATATTCTTCGGTTTCTATAAAGGAGAGGTAGCTTTTACTTCCGTACATTGAACCGAAAAGCGGAAAAGAAGCAAGCTCATTAAGTTCAGCAGAAGTAATGCCGCCTGTAAGATTCGGCATATTCACAAAATTTGACGACATAGGATAACCGCCACGAGTTACTTTATAATCTCCGATGTTATAAACATCCCAACCCGAATTGTTAAGCTCTGTTTTCAGTATAGAAAAGCCGAAGCAGGTGAGCAGAATCGTGAGTGCAAGAATAATGCTGACACCTATTTGTTTTGCCTTATAGAATTTGATACTGCGCTTTGCAAGGAGCTTTGGTGCGTTGAAAACCTTTTCCTGCTTTATTTTTTTGCGCTTCATTTTTCTGCTCAAGTCAATATTACGTATTGCCTGCATCGGCGAAACACGTGCGGCAAAAACAAGGGGAATGAGAGCAGAAAGCATAACACAGGCAACGCTTACAACCGTTGTGCCGATAAGAACAAACAGATTTGGCAGGAAGATAAAGCTGCCGCCCATAATTTTCGCAAACAGCCACACTCCAAAATAAGAAAATGCAACACTTACTGGTGCACAAATGAGTGTGATAATAAAAGCCTCTCTGCCGAAGATATTTATAATCTGACGTTTGGTTGTGCCCACGGCACGAAGCAAACCTATCTGACGGCGGCGTTCCTGCAGATTGGTTGTGAATGCGTTTATGATTCCCATACAAGAGGCTAACAACAGCACAACTGCAAGCACGGCAACAACCGAAACATTAGTGAAAACCGCAAGCGTTGATCCGTACCACTCAGCAACGTGAGTCATACTTCTTGATACGGTTTTATCCGGATCAAAATTCTCATAAACCTCGAAAAGAAAATATTCGTTGAAAGGGGTTTGCTTATAAATATTTCCGTGAGGGTCTTTCTTTTCTATAGTTTCTTTTATAGCATCCTCAGTGGGATTGTAGTAAAGTGCAATATTTTCTTTACCGCCTGCATCGAGTGGCTCTTTTTCGCTTACAAATGCTGCAGCCATCGGAGCATTTTCGGGTCCCATACCGTTAAAATTTTCAATATGGGCACGCTTGTCTTCGAGAATGCCTACAAGCTTATATGTTTTTTCGTTAGCTTGCGGTAAATATGCTTCACCGTCTGCCGTAAGAACGGAAAGTGTAATCTTCTTACCTGCCTTCGGCTCAATTCCGAGCCTTATTGCAGCATCAGCTTCAAGGGCGATTTCACCCTCGTTTTCGGGGTATCTGCCCTCAATAACGGTTACATAGTAAAGCTGTTTTGCATCTTCATCCAGCCACGCAATCGGTGTGCCTTTTTCCTGATTTTCCTCATCAGTATAGCCGTAGCCGATAATATGACCGTAACCGTATTGTTCTATATAGCCATCCTTTTTGCCCTGCTCAATGTCTATGTAGTCTTTGGGTTGATAAAAATATCCCCAGAAATTACCTGATTCACGGCGTGCCTGTTCTTCTCTTGAGCTTTGAAAGCACGACACAAAGAACAGTGTACCACTTGAAAATATCATTGCAAGCAGTATGCCGATTATCATTAAGGTGTACTGCTTTCTTCTTGCTTTTAAATTGCCAAAAGCTAATTTATTTATAGTCAGTTTTTGTCGTTTCATTGCTTAAACTCCCGCCTTTGTGTCACGAACGATTTTGCCGTCTTCAATTGAGATAATTCTCTCCGCTTGCTCCGCAACATTGAGGTCGTGGGTTACAAGAATAAGAGTGATTCCGAATTCTTTGCTGACATATTTGAGAAGCGAAAGAACTTCACGTCCGCTTTTGCCGTCAAGGTTACCCGTAGGCTCATCGGCAAAGAGAATTGAGGGTTTGTTTGCAAGAGCACGGGCAATGGCGATTCTCTGCTGCTGACCGCCCGAAAGTGCTGACGGAAGATGTTCAAGTCTGTCTTCAATTCCGAGAACATTAATTACCTTATTGATATAAGCTTCGTCAACCTTTTTCTTATCAAGCATAACGGGCAGAACTATGTTTTCATATCCCGTCAGTTCCTGAACAAGATTATATGCCTGAAATACAAAGCCGAAGCGTCTGCGACGAAGAACGGAAAGCTGATTATCGTTATAACCCGAAAGCTTTTTGCTATTATAGATAATATCGCCGCTTGTGGGGTTTTCAAGACTGCTCAGAACATGGAGAAGCGTTGATTTACCCGAACCGCTTGGTCCCGTTATCGCACAGAATTCGCCCTGCTCAAAAGCGACGCTAATTCCGTCAATGGCATTAACTATATTTTCACCACTTAAGTATTCTTTTCTTAAATCTACGCATTCGATGATATTCATAAAATTACTCCTTTTCATTTTTGATGAGTTCATTATAAACCCCTATTCTTTCAAAATCGTGACAATAACCTTACAATTTCGTAAGATAAGAAAAAACTATAAAACCCGAAGCGGTAACATCGGATTTTATAGTTTAATATTGGCATTTATAATCGGAAAACACACTGTAATCTTCAAGCCGTCTTTGCCGTTTTCGGCAGTAACGGTTGAATGATGTTTTTCAAAAATCGCCTTGGAAATCGCAAGACCTATACCTGCACTTTCGGGTGCGGCATTATCCGCACGGTAAAAACGGTTGAACAAAAGCGGGAGTTGTTCTTTCGGTACCCCGCCGCCGTTATCTTCAATAACAAGTGTGACCGAACCTTCACTTTGCGAAACTGAAACGCTGATTTTGCCGTTATCATCTGTATGCTCACAAGCGTTTTTGATAATGTTTCCGATAGCTTCGCTCATCCATTCCTTGTCAAAACGGAATGTCGTCTTGCCGTTAATTTCAAATACTTTTTCTGGAAACATTGGCTTAAAGCTGCCGATGATTTCGGAAATGATTTCTTCAAAGTTGTGTTCGGTAAACTCCATTGTGTATGCATCGCTTTTGATTTTCTCAAGCTTTAAAAGATTTAAAACAAGGCTTTCCATTTTGGCTATCAGTTGAAGCTCTTTTTCCGTGTAAGCAGTCGGTGTTGAACCCTGCTCCATTTCACAGTAAAGACGAAGTCCTGCAAGCGGAGTTTTGAGCTGATGTGAAATATCGGCAACAAAATCTGCATTGCTTTTTGCCTGCGATGCGGAATTGCTTTTTTCAAGAAGTAACAAATTTTCAAGCTCGGCAACGGCATTCTGAAGGCGTGCATAATTGCTGTCGGCTGTGCTGTATTCTGCTTTTTCTCCGCCTTCAATGAAACTCTCGATATTCTCTTTGAGATTATTTATCTGCTTGTTTTTTCTTGCGTTCAATATGATAAAAATGGTTGTTGCTACAATTAAAACAGCGATTGTGCAAATCAAGAAAGGAATCATTTTGAATCCTCCCATCTGTAGCCGATACCTCTTACTGTAACAATGTGACTGCTTCCGATTTTATCACGCAGACGGCTCATATGAACCGAAAGAGTGTTGTCATCAATGTAGTTTCCGTCGCTGTCCCAGATGTTCTGCAGAAGCTGTGATCGGGTGACAATAATTCCGCTGTTACGTATAAGCACGGAAAGAATCTGAAATTCCGTTGGAGTCACAAAAATATTTTCGCCGTTTTTCCGCACAGACATATTGAGTGTGTCGATTGTTATATCATCACTGTTGTAAACCGTGACAGCCGATGTTCTGCGGAGTAATGCACGGATTCTTGAAAGAAGTTCACGCAGCTTGAACGGTTTTGTGACATAATCATCCGCACCGGCGTCGAGACCACGAACAATCTGAATCTCATCGTCGCAGGCTGTCAAAAACAGAACGGGAACATTATTGCCCACCGCACGAAGCTCGGTGCAAAGTTCAAGACCGCTGCCGTCGGGGAGCATAACATCAAACATAATTAAATTGAAAGAAAAAAACTTCATCAGCTCACGGGCTTTTATACAGTTATCGGAACTGATAACCTCATAACCTTCGCACTGGAAAACTTCAGTTAATCCGTCACGGAGAAACACGTCATCTTCAACGAGCAATATCCTCTGTTTCATAATTTCACCTGCCTGTGTGAGATATTAAAAATGTAACTTCATTATATAAGTTTTTCGTTCTTATTTCAACACAAACAATCTTACGATTTCGTAAGATTATGGAATGATAAACATTAAACATAAAATGGCATTTGTCTTAGCGAGCAATGGATTTGAACGTACAAATCCGCAATTAAGGGATTTTCACCCTTGATACCCCGAAGAAAAAATAGAAGCAGAAATAAGAAAATCAGGTGCAGCAGAAATTAAATTCCGTTGCACCTGATTATGTTTTTTTAAAAATGATTATACTGTAAAAATCAATTCGTGATTAACAATCTCCCTTGCCCTCGCTTCTATATTATTCATTCGGGCAACCCATTCTATTTGGTTGTCTGATTTCAGTTGTTCCGTTATGCCCTCATTGACCTTCATCTTTTCTACCAGCCGAGAAAACATATCAGATGCCTGTTCATTAACCTCTGCAAGATGAGTCCACAATGTGCCGTTCATAAGCATAATGTTGAACACAGCTCGCTTATGTTGCATAAGATAATCTTTGCGTTTCAATCCCCACCTACCGAATGGTTTACTCGCTTCGGTAGGTAATGTGATGTTGGGTATCCTGTAATCACCGACCGTTCTGTATGTGCCGCCGTTCTGTTCAAATGATGATTTCATAGATAAAACCTCCTATTATTTGGTAAATCTATTCTACTGAATGATAAGATAAAAGCTAATGTGTGAAAATAATATAATTAAAATTTTTTGTATATTGAAAAAATAATTATTTGATGTATAATTAAAACAAAGTTTATGTTTGTATTTCATAATTTGTGATAATTATCAATATTTACTTTTTATATGAGGAATAATATGAACAAAGGTACTTTTTATATAGATAGTGATAGTTTTTTCTGGCCAAGCGATATAAGTGATGATTATATGTTTGAATATCGAAGAGGAGTCTCTTTTGATGATGAAAGAATATCAGATGCTTTGTTGTTTGAACAGTATTATCTTGGTTTTAGATCTTCACTAATTATCTCTGAAGAAACCATTACCGATGAAAGAAAAGCAATGAAAGCACTTGAAGATTGGCGAAAAGCATGTATATCTAGCGCTCGAAATTATACATTAAAACATTTAAACGGTGATTTTTCATTACCAGTAGATTTTATGTGGATAACTAAAATGAAAATAATCAATGAAATTAAAAACGAATTTCCTAATGCTGAAAATATTCCACTTAAATTAAGCATGAAACCTAGAATATCTGCTTATACAAAAAACAAAAATACAATTGTTTTTCCAGCACTTATTAGATCGGTATTAAATCATTGTAATTTGGTTTTATTAAATAATTCATTTCATATTTTAGAAAATGAGTCTAAAAGCATCGACCGTCAATTTTTAGCTAGATTTATCTTGCCCTATTTACTGTTTTGTCATGATGATTTTTCTGTAAGAAACTTGCCAATAATAGGAGGATGTTCTAATACTGCAATTTCTATGGCGTTAAGTTTCACTAATATACAGGTTATGTATATATTCGCACACGAATATGCACATATTTTATTAAATCATTTTGACGATAAAAATGTTACTCAAAAAACCAAAGAAATGCTTGAACGTGAAGCGGATGATTTTGCTTTAAGGGTTATTTTGCAATACATTAAGACAGACGATAATTATGATGAAAATGATGTTTTCACAGCAATTAGATGGTTGTTTAAATATCAATTAATTGAGGATAGTATCGGAAAAATAATTGTAAAAAATGATTTGAACAATTTTTTGTCAACATATGAAGAAAGACGAGTTCGTTTTCAAAATACAATCATTGAGAATTGCAATATAGTTGGTGCGACGCTAATAGATTCAGTTGGATTCTGCTCAATAGTAGAGGTGCAATCTGTTCTTTATGAATACGGAGCAGAACTTATAGAAAAAATTATACATTCTTTTAAAAAATCTGAAATTAAAGGAGAAATAGAACCATGGTGGGAAATGATTGCTCAAGAATAATTTCAATTAAAATCCATATGGAGGTAGAATCAAAAATTCAAGCAGACAAGCTTTTTGCAGATAGTGCAATAGGGATTACAAATGAAAACTTTAGTGTTAAACTTATATCCCAAAATGATACATTAGGTTTTGATGGCAATTTGGTGTTTGAGTATTTAATATCTTTTGGTATTGGTGTTGCATCTGGTGTTATAGGAAATTATATATATAATGCAATACATAATGCAGCAAAAAAGCTTGAAATAAATGATCGTCGTACGAGATTAACCGAAGAGAGTATTTCTCAAGCAATAGAAACTATAAAACTTATGCTATTGGAAACTGAAGAAAACAAAAAAGTAGATGCAAATAAAGAAGATTAAAATATCCAAAAAACAGGGTGCGTTTTTGCCTGTATCGGGAGAGCGCTTGAATGGCATTCAAGAGGTAAGGGGTTCGATCCCCCTCATCTCCACCAAAAAAGAGTAAGTAACTAAACTGTTACTTGCTCTTTTTTATTTTGAGGGGATCGAAAGCCCGTTAAGAAAACCTTTCGGGGAAAGGTTTTTAGGGCGTCGAGCAGATCCGTGACTAAACACAGCACAAGCAACCAAATGTCGAGCACTTAAATCAAGTAAAACTCAAGCACCCCTCATCTCCACCAGAAAAGAGTAAGTAACTGAACATTACTTACTCTTTTTTATTTTGTGCGGTTTGATATAACATTATCAAAAGGCAATATTGTTGATTAAAATATATAACTGTGTTATAATTCTTTATTATATTTTAAACGGTGATAATTATGGTTAAAGTTTTTGTTTCATCAACTTTTCGTGATTTTCAATCTGAACGAGATAATATCCGAAATGTAGTACAACCAAAGCTCGCAGAGTTTTTAAGAGAATACGGCATCTATTTCAGCTTCACTGATTTAAGGTGGGGCATTTATACTAATTCATCCGAAGAAGAAAACGACAAAAAAGTACTGTCTGTTTGTCTTCACGAAATTACTCAAGCAAAACCCTTTACGATCGTTCTTCTCGGTGAGCGTTACGGTTACATTCCCGATAAAGCTTTGATTCATAATGAAGCCGTAAAAAACAACTTGATATTAGAAGATGAATCGATAAGTGCCACTCAACTTGAAATTGAATATTCAGCTTTTTGTGAACAAGCTAAAGACAACCGAGTATTTTTTTATTTCAGAGAAATGGACTGTCCAAAAGATTCTGATTTCAGCGCAGAAAATGATGAAACCGCAAAAAAGCAAAAAGCTTTGAAAGACAGAATTATCAAAACTCACGGTAACCGTGTGCGTTTTTATTCAGCAAATTTAGAAAACGGAAAACCTGACGAAGAATATCTTAAACAACTGTGTGAAGACATCTATAGCGACTTAAAGAATTCAATTGTTAAAGACCTTGAATTTTTGTCGGATTTAGATGAGTATGAACAAGATAATATCAGCCAATGGCATTTTCTTAATAATAAAAAATTACATTTCAGTGCACGTAAAAAGCTTGCTGAAAACTTGGTTGAAAGGATTATCACCTCTTCAAAGCCTATAGCAATTGTCGGAAAAACCGGTTCCGGAAAGAGCACGTTGTTTTCAGAAATAATCAGCCGATGTAAAACGGGTTTTAATATTATAATCCCCTTTTTTGGTGCCAGCACCGCCCGCACGTCATCGGAATCAGGTGTTTTGGATGAACTGGTCTATCTTCTTGAAAACTATCTGAACGAGTCGCACATTAACCTTACCTTTAAAACTGACGATACCTTAAAAGAATTATTCAACGAAGAAAACCGCATCAAAAAACTACGCTTACGCTTAATAGAATTGAACGAAAATATTAAATTAAAGGGCGAAAAAATATTGGTAGCAATTGATGCGATAGATCAGATCAATCGTTATGACTTACAGAATAATTTACTTAATATTTTTAATCAATGTTCCGATATTCAATTATTTGTTACAAGCCAAATAGATTCTTTAATACCGGACAACATTGAAAAAATAAGTCTTTGTGAGTTATCCATAGATGAAAAGCAAGAGGTCTTAGACCGTCTGCTCTATGTTTCAGGAAAAGAGCTTTCCGAAGATACTCGCGATTGTATTTTAAGAAAAGAAAGCACAAACAATCCCCTGTATTTATATTTACTTATTCAGCGACTGTTACTTCTTCAATCCGAAGATTACTCTGTTATTTATTCTTCTGAAAACGCAAGTGAAGCTATTCAAAAAAGACTTCAAGAGATTATCGCCTCATCACCTGACGATATTGAAGAAACGGCTTACTTATTAATTGAAGCAATTGAAAAAATCAGTTCGGTTACAATCAAGCCGCTCGCTGAATCGATAGCCGTATCCAGATACGGTCTTCGACAAGACGATCTTGAAAAATTATATAATAATCATAATATGCAACTTACAACACTTGATATAGTTTTATTCGTAAACTATATTGACGAAGTTTGTTTTTACAGAAACGATGGCCGTATTGATTTTATGCATCAATGTGTAAGAAAGGCTATTCTTAAACACGTAAAAAATCAAAATGAAGCGCATAATGATATTATACACGTTTTAAAAGATCTGCATAAAGATGATGTTGTTAAAACAAATGAATTACAGTATCATTTGATTATGGCTAAAAAGAAAAAAATGCTTATTCAATATATAAGTGAAATCTCAAAGAACCAAGACGTTGAATGTATAAAAATCAATGCTAAGAACTTTTTGGAAATCCTGTACGAATACAGCATTGAACACGTCGACAGTTTCTTTAGTTCATTTGATATATGGAATGACTTTGAACCGTATCTTAATGAACAGACAGAAATCAGAAGTTTTATATCCGTAGAAGATTACGTTAATTTTATTTATTATCTTTCTTTCCAGATAAAACAAGCTATAGACTATACACGCTCTGATCTGGAACTGTATATTAAAATTTGTGATTATTGTATTAAGAAAGTTTCTGACATTTATTCGAAGAATTCTGATGATCCAGAAATCACCAAGCTATATTCAGAATGCTTCTCCTGCCGTCAAGAAGCTTACCGTTCATTAAGTATGTTTGAAAAAGCTGCCGAAGACGCTGATAAAGCTATAATGCTCTGGTCTGAAGCTGTATACGAATCACAAACAGATAATGATATATTAAAATCTATAGAAAAAACCGTTATTTCAATCGTTTGCAAACAGCAGACTGAAAACAAAAGGCTTTTACAAGAAGCGCTTGACTATTCGTCTGATATACGAAGCTACATCATTTCTCTTTATGATGAAAGACCTCTTTTGCAATATTTAAGATTTTTGTTATTCACCTTTTTTCTCGACGGAATTACTTATTACAATATGGGTCCGCAAGAACATATTAACGATTCAATAAGCAGTTACAGGGACGGTCTGAGTTTAATTAGGGAATATGACAGAGAAATCATTGATAAATATTTAAGTGATCTTGAAAGTATGTTTGTAGAGTATCTGTCAAAAATAGACAGATCAAATTATTCTGTATCAGAAATAAAAGAAACTGCAAAAGAACGTTTGATAAAAGCCAAAGAAAATTATATTTCTTCGCCTTCAATTTCTTTTCAGATAGATCTGTTTGATGCTCTGGACAGAATGATACAAATTCTTAAAGAAAGCGATTCGATTGACGATTTAAAAGAAGCTCTTGAATATACCGCTGAAGCTGTTAAACACTCAAAAGCCATAGATGACGTACAAAAAACCTTAAGCAGTAAATTTAATATTATCCAGATGTATATTTATCAATCAGAGATATATTATAAAATGCACAACAAAGTCAACGGATCGATGTTAGACGGTTTATCTTTTAACAGTCTCATAATGGCAGCAAGCTATATTGATAAATTAACTTCTTATAAGAATGACCCATTGTATTTTGTACTGAAATTCGATGTATATGACAGAATCTTTAAATTGGTTTCCAAAATGCCTGAGCAAAAGGCGTTGTCAGAGATATATGCAAGAAAAGGTATGGAAACTGCCGATGAGATGTATAGATTATTTCCCGGAACCGAAAGTACAGTAATATATGCAAAAGCAAAATTCAATATAGCAAAGTACAGTATGTTAAACGGAACGGAAGACGGAATTAAAAATGCGGTTATGATACTTGAAGAAATTGAGATGCTTCTTCATACGATAGTCAATAAAGCTGATTCAGAGGAATTGGATTTATTGTTTGCAGCTGTTTGTTATAATCATGCAAGTGCTTTATTTTGGCTGAAAGCCGAAAAAAACTCCTCGGTTTTATTGCTCGAGAGAGCTATTGAGCTTGCCGAGAAGCATATTAGCGGAGGAGAAATCGTAAATAACGCTCAACTTCTTTTGCAACAACTTACCTGATAATCCAAAAAACTTATACAGACAAAAGAGCTGCCTCACAGAATTTGTGAGACAGCTCCAGCTTTATTATAACGTTATTGATATTGAAGTGTATCAGGTGTATCTTAAACGGAACAAATAAATTAAAACGCAAACATAAATCTGCCGCCGGGGGCAACGTCGCCGTTCTGATAGAAATCCATAATATCGCCGTCGGTCTGCATATTATCCGAAAGCTTGAAGTTAAAATGCACCTCTTCCCCTGCTGACAGGTTAAGTGCACTTCTCGGAATTGCAAGCTGCATTACGTTTCCGTCAACGGTATAAAGTGCCGTTCCCGTTTCTTCAAAATTCCAGCCGCCTGTTGATTTTTCAATCTTAACAGTTGAATCGGTTGCCGAATCTCTGTTTATAACGTACTCAAAGCCCTCCCAGTTTGCGGAGTTACCCGAAGAATCTGTATCAATGAGAATACGCATCCACGCGGGGTCGGTATATGACGTTACGTTATCGACGGTTTCTATTCTGTAATAAATATAATTATCGTCATAAGTCACTTTTACACTTCTGAAATCGTTACGCATCGTGTTATTTTCATAGTGAAGACCGACCCAACCGTCAGCATCTCTGTCACGGGTGCTTCCTGTATAATGAAAATACTCGTTCGTTACTGAATTCCACTGGCTATCGTCGCCATAGATGTTGATTGTATGTCCGCCGATAGTTTTCATCGGCTCACTAACACCCTTGAATCTGCGGATATTGGCGCAAAGCTGATAATAATAATGATCCTGAAGTATTCCTGAGCAGGGCTCAATGTCACGGCTGTATTCATCGCAGAATTGGTCGGGAAAAGCATTTTCCGTTCCCATCCATTCATAATGTCTGCCGGCAATCCATTCATTCCAACCGGTTACAAAAATAAAATCAGGGTCGCAGGAAATCGCATAATCCCATTGTTGCTGAAAATTGAGTCCGTAAAGCATTGCGTTTTCTGTTGATGAGTTTACGGTAACAGTTTCAGTTCCTTTTTGATATGAATAAGAATAATTACCGTGAGTAAAGCTTCTGCCCTGAACGTTTCCGCCGTTATTCATCGCAACAAGCTTACCGTCGGCGGCATTTTGTGCTACGGAAACGCACATCTGCTCAGGTTTGCCGAAAAGCGAAGTGCCGAATTTTGTCTGCGGATAATCACTGCACCAACCCCAGGACTCATCAGCTATAAAACGGTTTGCATTAAAATACGTCGGACAATTTTCTCTGAAAGTAAAGAAATCGTAAATCTCTTTATCTGCGGGGTCTTTTTTATCAAGCGCATCCTTATGAGCCATAATAAGCGGCTTGCCGTCCCAGTAAAACCAGAGATGTTTATATCTGCCTTGCGAATAAATATCGTTATAAACGTCTTGAAGCGAAGCTTTGGTATCCTCCGACGCATTAAAAGGAAGCATAAAAGCAATCTGAGGCACGTTTACGCCTTCGTTAATTGCTTCATCAAATACCTCAAAAAGCGCTTCATAAGCGGGTTCCCAGACGTTATTGCCGTTTGTACAGTCGAAAATAATAACGTCAACACCCGCATCGGCAATTAATTCCGCGTGTTTCCTGACTACGTATTTATCAAGGTTCTGATAATAGCCGTAAAGAGGCTCGTTCCAATAATAAGGCTTGCCGTTCGGAGTGTTTTCCCACGCCGGGTGGTTAATATCGTAAAGCGCTTCGGGATATTCCTTGAGAATTTCCGTTACGTTATCTGCCTCGAAACCCGAAGAAAAATTGTAATGCCAAGTCCAATAAAAAAGACCTACAAATTTTTCTTTATCGTTTTCTCCTACCTCGCTGTAGCCAGGTAAGCTTCTGCCGAGACCGTCAACAGCTACCCAGGTATCGGGTCTTACCTGACCGTAAACGTTTTCGTTTATATTTTCTGTTCCAAAGAGATAAACGTTGAGCATTGAAGGAATCATCATAATTGCCGTTATAACAGACATAATCGCTTTACAAATTGCAGACATAAATACACCTCCAGTTTCTGATTTGATTATAAAATCATAGCACAAAAATGTCAATAAAAAAACAGCGTAGCTTATCGGCTACGCTGTTTTCATTAAAGATTAAAGGGGCATGGGAATGTTTGCAAAGAAATTTTTGATGATATCAATAATTCCTGCTGCTTCGGGTTCGTTAACAAATGCGAGAATTTCTTTTACCATGTCAAGAATCTGTGCTACGAATGCCATAATTTTATCCTCCTTAATTTATACGTGCAGTTTTAGCTGCAATTAAATTATAATAAAATTATGGAAAAAAGTATATATGCAAAATTACATAATTGCACAAATTCAGTTAAGCATATCCATAATTGCCTTTTTACCCGTAACCCCGATGCTTCGGTTTTTGACTTCGCCGTTTTTCAGAACAACAAGCGTCGGCACACTCATAATACCGAACTTTTTTGCCAGCTCTTTTTCGGACTCAACGTTTACTTTACAGATTTTGACTCCTTTTTCTGCATCTGATGCAACATCTTCAATAACGGGTGAAAGCATTTTGCAGGGAGTACACCAATCGGCAAAGAAATCAATCAGAACGGTGCCTTTATATCCCTCGATCTCTTTCGGATAACTCTCTGAAGTCACGTTATATATTTTCATAAAATCTTTCCTTTCGGTCAAAATAATTTACTCATTATATTTTGCCGAAAAGTTAAGCAATAATTCTGAAATCATACTGCGGGAATCAGTAAAAATCTTCTTGTTTCAATAACCTCTGAGTCAAGGTCGTTTTCTTTCATAATTGCCTGAACTGTTGTTTTATACTTTTTGGCAATATTCCAGACTTTTTCATTTTCATCAGAAAAATAAATTGTAAGCGCACAGGCGCTGTTTACGTTTTCGCATTCATCAAGAATTTCTATATCACTGATATATTTTACAATTTCATTTGAAAGAATAATACCGCACGCACTGATTTCAGTTTTGAGTTCAAGCTTGCTTTCACCTGTAAGCAAACAAGAACATGCGGCAATCTGCAGAGATGCACGGCAATTTATTCTGGAAGCAGTTTTTTTGAGATTAACCGAATACTCAAAATCAACAGGTTTCTGCATAATTCCGGTACTTTTATCGGAATCACGGTAAATCACGGTTGCCTGGTACGTACCGCTCAAGATACAGACGTCACCTTTGAGAGAAGACGTGCATTTGATATCACTGCACCATACTCCGAGAATGCTGTCAACACTCACACCTATACTTTCTACTACAACTTTATTAATAAAAGTTGTATCGAAGGTTGTGTTGACAGTGCTGATTTCAAGGCTTTTAACGGTGTTTTTCAGCTCGTTTGTGGTTGAATAGGCATCTGATATCAGATTAAGCGAAACATCGTTATATGCGGCAAAAGAGGCGCAAACTCTCACACCGATATCTATCAGTCTCATTGCGCCTGATGAATCTACTTTGCCGACGGTTTCACAGGAGGTAACCTTAAGACAAAGCGAGCTTATGCATTCTTCATTAACACCGTCAACCTCAATAATCTGACTGATCGGAATAGAATGCTCGATGCACTCAATTGCGTCTTTGTTTTCGGCAAGATAATGAATCTTGATTTCACAATCGCCTTTAATAAGAATTTTGTTGTTGATTACCTTTACGTCTTTTGAAAGTGCAAAAACACTTGTATTTACAATCTGTGAAACTGGGTTTTTATCACTGTCGATTTCAATCACTTCTGAAAGATTAAAAGCTTTGGTGCAAAGACCGCTTAAGTTGGCAAATGAATATATGTTACCTCTGCTCTGAATTCCGCAACCTTGTGCGCTGCAAAGAACACTTTCCTCACGTTTTTTATCAACCTTGAAAATAAACGTCAGCATCGCCCTTATATCAATTCTTCTCTGACTAACCGCTCTGCTGTTTACGTAATCAACGTTTACCCGCACGTCAACACAGGATTCGGAAGTTATCAGATCGGACTCTGCCGTTTTCTGAATAGGATATGCCTGTTCAAACGCTGCGGTTTTTCCGTTATCTCCGATATAGATCAGCTTTACAACGGCATTACCCTGTGCAGTTATTCTGCCGGAAGTATTCTGCACAGAAGCGATTTCGGCACTTACGTTACATTTAAGAATTTTTTGAATTTCGGGACAGTAGTCAGGCAGATTTATATCCGCTTCAAGCGATTGCTCTGCAGTAGTTTCAAAAACGGTTTCACAAAAATTCAGTTTCTGGGATTCGGAATTAAAATTCATAAATATCCTCCTTGCAAGGTTTATTCAAGTAATATTTATTCTGTACCTGTCCGAAATATTACTTATTCCTTGATATTTATGCAAAAATTCGCTATATTATTATTAAAATTTTTAAAAAATATATTTACTTTTATATTTCTTTATATTATAATAAACACGTATAAAACTTGAAAGGAGAATCCCCATGCCCGAATTTACTTATGAAATCGTTGAATCAGTAGCAGTTCTTTCAGAAAATCCCAAAGGTTGGACAAAAGAGCTCAATCTCATCAGCTGGAACGGCAGAGATCCCAAATACGATATCCGTGAATGGGCGCCCGACCACGAAAAGATGGGCAAAGGCGTTACTCTCAGCAAAGAGGAAATGGCTGCACTTCAGGAAGCAGTTAAGAACCTTAAATAAGAAAATAGCACCGCTGAAAATCAGCGGTGTTTTTCATTGTAAAATAAAGCTCCTGCTCTGGCATTTTGCCTCGCAGGAGCATTTTTTATTTAATCAGCTTATCGATATCCTCAAGCTTAATTCGTTTTGAAACAACGTAAGTCTGATTTTTGCCGTCGCTCTTCTTCTGACCGAATGCACCGTATGTTGTTGTAACAATCATACCGTCGTCAAACACTACGTTTCCGCAGTATCCTGTATCGGCGTTTGCGGCAAGTTCAGGCTTTTTCTGAGCTTCTAGATAAGTATGTGCAAGCTTGATTCTGCACTGACCCTCTTTGCCTTTCTTGAGGTCATCATAAGTACCTACCCAAGCAACCCAGCCTTCACTCATCCATTTCTTTGTCTTTTCAAAAGCATATTTCTTGACTTTATTTCTGCCTCTCTCAATTGAACGGAATGTTATGAAAAGTCTGCCGTCAGGAGTATAATCCGCTTTGTGTCTTTCACCGTTGAGTGAGCTGGGCGCAAAAACAGGCTTTGACCAGGTTTTACCCTCGTCATTTGAGAATGACAAAATTGAATTATAACGTTTGTTGTTGCTTCGTGCAATAAGGCAGAGCTCGTCACCCTTACCCATATCTGAGCGTACAACCTCAACCTCACACATATTTACTTTTTTCTCAATCTTACGCCACTTTGCAAAATAAGGCTCAGGCTTACTCCAGACTGCTTTTCCGTTTTCAAACGAAAGAATTGTCTTATAGTTTACAAAAGTCGCATCATGGAAGAAAGCCATCCATTTATCAACAAACTTGCCGTTTTCCTTAAGTCTTGTAAGAGAAGCCATTGCAACGGTCGGAATTACCGTGCATTCAGACTTTTTATCGTAGCACAGTTCAAATTCGCTCCAGGTTTTACCCTCATCGTCAGAAAGCGTGAAATTAAAGCCACCGATTGTACCCTTACCATCATACCAGTTGGGGTTGCCCGAAGTCATAACAATTTTATCGGGTGTGCCGTCAGCAAACTCAAGACGGTAAATTGTGGGAGTTTCTCTTGACAAATCCCAGGACTTCGGCTGATTTTCGATTGAATCGGTGTATGAAAGACCGCCGTCACGGCTTATACGGCTTCGAATGGCGCCTTTTCCGTGTCCGGAGGGGTAAACAACCAGCACACTGCCATCCTTCAAAAGAATGGCGTCAGGATGGCCGATATAATCAAGTCCGTCGTCTACCACAACAGTATCGTAAAGATATTTAAGCTCGTCAGGTGTATTTTCCGGCATAACGTCGAGTCTGACAAGAGGAATTGAATATTCCCCCGCTCCGTTTGAATAAAACATTAAATCATTAAGTTTTTTGAACATATTATTTTACCTTTATTCTGTATACTTTTACACCGTGTCCCGTAACCTTCGCTTCAAGAGAATCTTTTATTTCAAATTCTTCCCCGCTCCAGAGATCTTTTACGATATATGAATCGGAAATAGGAGTTGAAACGTAGGAGGAGCAAACTATATCGTTCATCTTGCAACTCATTTCTGTTTCAGAATTAGCTTTATTGAAGAAGCAAACGGCAACCTCACCGTTTTCAAGAGGCTTTATGAGAATATCTTCAGCACCGTTTGTTTTAATTCTCTTGCACTGAATACCAAGTGCATCCTGGTCAATTGCGATAAGCTCTCTATTGGTAAGGATTTTATATGTATCGTTTTCAGTATCAACAGTACCGTCTTTTCTGATAAACTTTCTGATATCGTTACCGAGAATGAGCGGCGCTGCCGTCATACACCAGAGGCTGAAATGTGATTTATTTTCATCAAAAGTGAGCTTTCCGTTACCGACTTCAAGCATATCGGGGTCATTCCAGCCGCCCACACACGCGTTTTCATAAAGTAGAACGTTGAATTCGTATATGCCAAGAATTGAAGCCCAGACAGGCATTATATCGCCCGTTGTTCGCCAGAGATTTCCGGCACTTCTGCCCCATTTCCAGGGCACGTTTGCACCCCATTCACAGATTGAATAAACAATCGGCTTTTCAGGAACACCGTTCTTCTCTGCATATTCCTTTGTTGCACGCTTGAGTTCTTTGCCCATAAGGGTGAACTGCATTGCAGCACTGTCTGCTTTTGATGCAACCGGATTGTAAAAACGGAGAACGTTGTTGCCGGCGGTAAGATTGATTTTAATCTGCAGTCTTGCATCGGGAGTAAATGTTTTTGTAGGCGGGAACGAAATTTTATAAGGTTCGCCGCCGTTTACGGTAACCTCACAGTATTTTTCACCGCCTGTTTTCTTTCTGTAACAGACTGTGAGAATATATACTCCGTCTTCATCGACGTTTACATTGCGGAATTCACAGGCACCCGCGTTTGCAGAAAGACCTGTAATACATTTCCCGGTTTCAAGCTTTTCATCGCTGATTACCTTTGCATCACCGGTTAAAAAAGCATCAATTGCAAAGAATTCAAGTGCATCACCGGTTCCGATTTTTGAAACGGTTATTTTTTCAATAGGAGGAGTTCTTGATGGAATCGGTACGTTATGACCGAAATCGTATTTAAAATATTCAACTCCCCACTCGGCGAAAGTATCGGCATCAATTGCTTCTTTACCGAGACTTGCAGGTAAATCTTCACAGGTGAGATTACCGTTTGAAGAATATATACCAAGCTTTAAACCAAGAGCATTAACCTTTTCTGCAAGGTTTTTGATTCCGCTCGGGAAGGTTACAAAATCGCTCTGAAGCTTTCCGTTTTCATCTCGCATTGATGACATCCAGCAATCGTCAAGATTAACGTATTTGTATCCGCAATCTGCAAGACCGCTGTTTTTGATTGCAAGCGCTGTTTCATAAATAAGGTTTTCATTAATCTTATTTCTGAAAAGATTCCAGCTTGACCATCCCATCGGAGGAGTCAGAGCAACCCCGTTATCATAAATTTCATCAGACTTGTAATTGAGCTTCTGGGTTTTAACTGCTTTCTGTGCAACATCGGTAATTTTTGATTCTTTATTATTGAAATTATTCAAAAAACCTGAAACAACGTTTGCGATAATAGGAATTACGGGAGTTTTCATTTATTTCAACCCTTTCTTATTTCTTATTTAAAACAGGAACAGTATATATAAAATCATCGAATGCAAAATCGAAATCAAAAGAAGTCTCCGAAATCTTATCGAGTCGATAAACCGTTACGGTCTGAAGCTGACAAAGAGGCATCTCAATCGCCTGAGCCATAACAAGCTCTGAAATCTGAGAAACCATTTTTGATTTATCACTGAAGCCTACAGCAGACCGGAGATTCTGAGTGAGCATATCAATTTCGAGATTGCTGAATCCGGTAAGATTCTTCGTACCCTGTGAATTATAATATTCAAACTTATCACAGGTTGCACCGTCGGGCACGTTTTCAATCCACAAATCGGCTTCACCTGAAATAACAGCGTTTCTCAGTTCTTCTTCAGACGCAAGAACAATATTAAGGCTGATGTTTTTGTCAGCAAGAATTTTTTTGTATTCCTCAAGAATACCGTATTCAAAATCATCCTTATTTCCGCAATAATAGGCCGAAAGAGATGTAATCATACTGTCGGTAAGCTTTGAATACGCCGTAAATGATGACTCGCCGTAATAAGGCTCTGTGACCTTATCGGGATATTCATTGAAACGGATGCTTATCGGTGAAGTAAGTCTTGTGTAATTATTTGCATATTCGGCACGGACATAATTGTTGAAATCGCAAAGTCCCGCCAAAGCTTTTCTTTCAGTTATATCAAGAGTTAAGGGATTGATAAACATAGACGTATAATAACTGTTATTGAAAAATACGGTATGGTATTTGTTGCTGTCCAGCTTATCAAGATTATTTGCAGTTGCGGGAACGGTAATTATATCAACTTCTTTTTTTCTGATGCTTTCTGCAGGTGACTTTCCGTTCTTTTCAAAATTAACAAACTTCAGAACGGAAAATTCAGGCTTTGTTTCATAATAGTATTCATTAAGCGTAAGAATAAACGCATCGTCTTTATTCTTACTGAACATATAGGGACCCGATCCGCTCGGCTTGATATTCTTTTCTTTTATCTCTTTGGTGTTACCCTTAACGTAATCCACAATATAATTGTCTCTGCAGACCAGAGGCATATTTATCTGCGAAACCGCGTTGATATTTCTTGAATTAAAAAGGATGGTACAGGAATAATCATTGATTTTCTTTATACCCGTAATACTCGGAATATCTATTCCGTCACCGTAATTTTTGCTGACGTAGTCACCGTAAAGTTTGTTTCTGTACCAGCTTTCAGGGTCATAAGAGCTTCTGTTATGCTCATTCTCGACCGCCGCAATCAGTTCAACAATTTCATCATTTGTCGGATTTTCGCCAAGGTCATTATAAGCTTCGGTAAATCCGTACTTATCTATATATTCAAGAAATTCTTCGGTAATTTCTACACCGTCAACGTATTTTCCGCCAACGTCAGTTTCGACAAGATAATCAATAAAATCATCGTCGCTGATTGTTGCGAGCGTGTAATCGCTCTTGACAGACGATTCGATATTGTTAATTTCAGAAAGATAGTTAACGTCATCATAACGGTATTCCTTTAAGCCGACAATATCGTTAAGATACCAGTCTTTATAGTAACCGTCATAAGACGCATCCGAAATATAATGGAAGAAGAAAATCAGGTCGTCAACGGTAACGTTTTTGCCGTTAGAGAAAAACATATTTTCTTTGAGCGTAACGGTATAAAGCACCTGTGACTCACCTATCAGCTCATAAGAAATACCGCCGCACCAGTCAACAAGTTTATTGTTTGAATTCTTACGCTGTACTGTCTGAAAAATCTGTGATGTAATTTTTGAATCAGCTTCACTTTCAATATAAAACGGGTCATAGGCTCTGCTGATACCTTCAACACCGATAACGAGCTCGTTACTGCTGCTTTTTTCGGTTTTACAACCTGCAGAAGATATAAGCATAACAGCACAAAGCAATAAGAGTATTATTTGTTTATATATTTTCAAAGACACTTCCCCTTTTAAACATATATATTTATAATATCACATATAATAATAGGTTTCAACAAAAAAAATAACACGCACCGCAAAAAGCGATGCGTGTTAGGTTAATTAAGATTAAAGTCTTTTATCAAAGGTAAAGAAATCAACGATTTTTTCAAAGAGATCTGTAAAAAATTTGATTATACGCTGAATGAAGTTTAATTCTTCTTCGGGTTCAATTTCAATAATAATCTCTGCATAATGTACTATTTCGTCAGACTCATTGTAATAATAGCCGATATAATAATCGGTTACTTCTTCGCCGTTAACGGTAACGCTGTCAAAATCGGTGCCAAACCAATATCCGTCTTCATATGTAAAATCAAGATATAATTCATAGACAGTACCGGCTCTGAAATAATCATCATAGGTAAGCTCTGAGCCGTCGACATAAGCAAACACGCACTTATACTGATTATTGTCATCGTACGTTATACCGTCAGTGTTGATTTCAACGTATTCTGTATAATCGCCGACCTTTGTGCCGTCTTTGATGTTAACGTCAATTGATAAGCTGTTTACGCGGCCAGGAACAACAACGGACTCGCCAACCGTTACCTCAAACTCAATCTCAACGTAATATACTTCGGTATTATCAGGTGTCCAGTAATCAACGTAACATTCAACACTTTCGCCGTTTAACCAGGCATTCATTTCATCGTTCAGTTCAAACCCCTCAAGTGCACTCAAGTAAACCAAGAACGTATAAGTTTCGCCATCTGCAAATTCACCGTTGAAACTCTCATCGTTACTGTCATAAACATATACAGCAGGGTCATCGTAGTTATCTTCAAACTCAAGACCGGCTGTATTAATGATAATATATTCTTCGTAATCTGTTGCGATTAAGCCCTCAATATCAAAATCCATTAAAATTGAAGCATCGTAAATTACTTCGGTTGCAGATGCAGCAAAAGAAAACATACCGAAAACAAAAACAAACGAAAGAATTACGCTTAAAGCTTTTTTGAATTTCAAGTTAATCACTCCTTTAAATTGGTAATTTTAATATAGCATATTAAAGATATTTTTTGCAAGAAAAAATGAAAAAGGAGACCGAAAAATCGGTCTCCCATAAATTATCAGTTCTTATATTCTTTGAAATCCTTGTAGATTTCTTCTGTGTAAACGTTGTTTTCGCTCTTGTCATGAAGAGGATACCAAACCTGTGCGAAGAAGGGGTTAACCTTTGCTTCATCGTCATAAGCCCAGCGGAACTTCTTCTGCTCTGCTTTTTCAAGGCTTGAGGGAAGCTCTTCGGGGCACCAGTGACCGCCGCGGAGAACAAGGTTGGGTGACATCATGAATTCGTGACCGTGAGCACACTTCCAGAGAACGGGAGTATACATATCAACGATTTCAGTTGCAAGGCATTCGCCACCTCTGAAAGCAGCTGCCTTCTGAAGGTCTTCGATTGTAAGCGAATCGAAGTCCTTGGTTTCATCGTAACCGTGGTCAAGAACCAGTGCCTTTGCGGGATCGTCATTGGGACGGTAAACCTTTACCTTGCTCCAATCGCTGCCGATTGCATCCCATTTTTCCATTGAGCCAACGTAAGCCTTGATTCTTGCATCAACTTTGTTTTCTCTCCACCAGATTGTACCGTAAACGGGAGTCTTTGCAATCTTCTTCATGAAGGGCTTAACAACAGGTGCGAAGGGCTTTGCAAGGAATGCAAGCTTGTAGAACCATTCAACTTTGTCCATCATACTCTTGAAATACTGCTTGATGGGAACGTTAGCACGGAAGTGACAGTACTTTTCAAGTACGTCTGAGTCAAGATACCACTGACCGTGGAAGTTTCTTGTGATAAACCAGTCGGGATCGAAGAGCTTTTTGGGATCGCCAAGGCCGAGACCGCACTTACCGAGAAGGAGTTCTTCAAATTCCATATTTGTGATTCTGTACTGAGCACCTGAACCGATGTTGTAGAATCTTCTCCAGAATTCTTCAGGGATGTCGTCACCGCAAACGTTTACGAGAAGACGGCCTGAATCTTCAACTGTTGCCCATTCAAGAACGCCGTTGATAACAACGTGATACATAATAGGTTCCATATTCTTGAGAATTTCGGGATAAAGGATACCTGACTGACGGAGTGATACCCAGTGCTTAAGACCTGATTCAGCGAATACCGATTCAGCGATAACTTTTGAAGTAGCATAATGGTCATAGACGCTGATTTTGATGGGGTCGCCTGTACGTGCCCAGTGAATGGGATCGTCTCTTTCACCTGTTTCAGCAACAGTACCGATATAAACAACCTTAACTGCGTCGGGATCAGGCTGTGCCTTAACAGCCTTAACAATGTTCTGAGCAGCGCCAACGTTTGTTTTGATTGTTGCGATGGGAAGATAGTCTGCTGAGGGAGATACCATACCTCCAACGTGAAGAACGTAGTCTGCACCGTTTACGCATTCGAGAACGCTCTCATACTTTCTGAGGTCGCCCCAAACGATTTTTACAGCGGGATCGTTCATATAGGGAGCAAATAACTTTCTGTTCTTTTCGCTGTCACGAAGAAGAACAACGATGTTGAACTGATCTTTCTTAGCATAGAGCTGTTTGAAACCTTCCCAACCCATTGTGCCCGAAGCACCGGTAAGGAATACGGTCTTTTTCTGTGCCATTTTGAATTCCTCCAAACTTATGTAATAATAGCTAAAATACTACTTTTTTATGTTAACATATAAAAAAATATAAATCAACATTTTTTTCTAAAAAGAAGCACAAATTTTGTACAATCAGCCAATGTTATACGCTTTTTTGAAAATCTGTTCAACCGTATACATCTGCTCAATCTCTTTTTTATTGCTTTCGGAGAAAAGTGATGCATCTTTTACCCTTGCGTTATAACCTACGTCAACGCCGCAAAGACCGAGATGATACTTGGCATTTACGGGATAATACTGGCATTCGGCAAGTGAAGCGAAAGCAAGGAATGCCTGAACTTCCTTCGCCTTTTCTGGCTCTGTTTTATAATTCTTACAAAGCCAGGAATAAATTTCGGGATGGAAATTGCCCATAACGCCCGAAAATCCTGCACAGCCCGCTTCAAGTGACTCGAGAAGCGTTGCGGAGTTTGCGTTATAAATCTTGAGACCGAGACCGTCAACAGCGGCAAGCTTTGCCTTGATTTCTTCAATGTGGCAACAAGTATCCTTGAGGAATTTAAGCTTACCGTCAAGAGCACACTGACGGAGAGTTTCGGGGCTCATAAGACGCTTATAAGGATATGGGCATTCATAAATGCCGAGACCTATTTCGGGAATTGATGAAACCATTTTTTCATAGTTTCTTAAAAATACGCTGTCGTCTTCATCCTGTTTTGCAAAACGGTTTGCGATGAAAACGTATGCATCGATGCCTTCATTGATAAAAGCATTTGCTTCGTAAATCTGTGTATCAAGGTCATCTGCGGTGTGACCTGATGCAACAACGCTCATACCCTTGGGCAGATTTTTCATTATGAATCTGAGAAGTTCAAGTCTCTCTTCAAAAGAGAGAAAGAAAATTTCACTTGACTGACAAATCGCAAAAATACCGTCAACGCCGTTTCTTGAATACCAATCAAGAATTGAAAGCACTCCGTTATAATCAACCTTATTGTTATCTGTAAACGGAGTTACCATTGTGGGGTAAACACCGTCGGGAATTGTTTTAATCATAGCAATACCTCCTTATTTTACATAAATAAGTTTAAACTTCTTAAGAAGCTTTGTCAATGCTACGATTCCATTTTTTTGCGAATTTCGGTAAGCAACGTCTTTTCCCTGCGTGAAACCTGCACCTGACTCATTCCAAGCCGCTTTGCCGTTTCACTCTGGGTAAGCCGTTTATAAAACCTGAGTTCAATCATCGCTTTGTCTTTTTCGGGAAGTGAATTCAGCACCTGCTCCAGAGCAACAGAATCGGAAATTTCAGTTTCGTGCGATTCAACGGGTATTTCCATCTGATTTTTTTCTTCGTCGGAATAGGTAAGAGAAATTACGGGTGACGATGCGTTAAGAAGCATCGCCGCTTCAGACGGCTCGATGCCGAGACATTCTGCAAGCTCACTTACGGTCGGCTCTCTGCCGAGTCTTACCGTAATGAGCTCTTTTTCTTTCATTACGGCTCTTGATTTTTCTTTCATAACTCTGCCGATTTTAACCGAGCCGCCGTCTCTGAAAATCCGTTTAATTTCTCCGAGAATTACAGGCACTGCATAGGTTGAAAAGGCAAAACCTTTTGATGAATCAAAATTCTTTGCCGCTTTGACAAGGCCCAGACAGCCTGCCTGATACAAATCATCGTATTCAACTCCCCTGCCTCTGAATCTGTTGGCACACGAATGCACAAGTCCAAGGTTGTTTTCAACCATTGAATCGAGAAGAGTTTTCTCATCAGTCATCGGGCATTTCACGACCTTTGATTCTCTTTGTCAGCGTTACCGTAGTACCTTTGCCGAGATTTGACCTGACGCTGACTTTATCGCAAAAGCTTTCCATAACCGCAAATCCGAGACCCGCACGTTCGCCGCCAAGAGTTGTAAAAAGCGGCTCCATTGCCTGTTTTACGTTTTCAATTCCGCAGCCGCAATCACGAATTTTGATTTTGATTACACCGTTTTCATAAATCCCCGACCATATGTATATTGAGCCGACTGTATCGGCGTAAGCGTGCACAATACAGTTTGTTACCGCCTCGCTGACCGCCGTTTTGATATCGGAAATTTCCTCTATATTCGGGTCAAGCTGTGCCGCAAAAGCCGCAACGGTTGCCCTTGCAAAACCTTCGTTAACTGACCTGCTTTCGATTTTTAATCTCATTTCATTTAACGCTTTCATATCTTTATCCTTTCTTTTTTCTTCATTTTGAGGCTTACAAGTTTATCAAGACCCGCAAGCTTCATCATTGAATAATTCCTTTGACTTAAATTGATAACCTCAACGTTGCTTCCTATACTGTTTGCAACTCTGTATCTGCCCATAATAAAGCCGATTCCCGAGCTGTCCATAAAAGTTACCTCTCCAAAATCAATACGTACGTTCGGAGCAAGTGCCGTCTGTATGGCTTCGTCAGCTTCCATTCGGAAAACAGCGGCGTTATGATGGTCAATTTCACCGCTGACGGCAATTGTTACCCTCATCGGTGTTGACGTAATTTTAATTGACATTTTAAACCTCCTGTAAAATAAAAAATCCTTTACCCGTTAAGGATAAAGGATTATTAATAAAAATTATGTTGAATTATAACGAACTTAAAAATTCATAAGTTCGTCACGGACTTCGCCCGCAAGATAGAAAGAGCCGCAAACAAGCAAAACGTCATATGCTTCAACTATATTTTTAGCGGCATTCACTGCTTTCAGAGGTTCGGAAACACTGTTGCAATTTTTACAGTACTTGCTTGCCGCTTTGCAAAGCTCATCACTCGAAAGCGCTCTGGGTACGTCAGCTTTTGTTGCAATAAAAACATCAACCAGCGGTGCAACAATCCGAAGATATGAACCGTAGTCTTTATCAGCCATCATCGAGCTGACCGCAACTATACGTTTATCAGAAAGATGCTTTCCGATGTAATCACCTAGAGCGAGCGCACAGCCTTCATTATGTCCGCCGTCAAGTATAACAAGAGGTTTCTTTTTTATCAACTCCATTCGTGCGGGCATAACTGCTTTTTCAATTCCGTCGGCAATCTTAGTATTTTCAATTCTATAACCGAATCTTGCAAGAGAGCGGATAGCTTCAATTGCAGTACAGGTGTTGAACACCATATGCTTGCCCGCAAGCGGCAAAAGAAACTCAATGCCGTCGTAAATTACTCTTGTGCCTTCAACAGATTCATCAATAATATGAAGGTTGCTTACATCGGGAATACGAAGCTCGTTATAACGGGTTTTACAGGTGTTTTCAATAACCTCAAGAGCTTCTTTTTTCTGGAACGGATATGAAACGGTTTCAGAGCCGAATTTGATTATACCGCATTTTTCGGCGGCAATTTTTTCGATTGTATCACCGAGAATTGCGGTGTGGTCAAGAGAAATGCTTGTAATAACGCTGACGTACGGAGCTTTGATGATATTTGTTGCGTCAAATCTGCCGCCGAGACCCACTTCAAGCACAACGAAATCACACTTTTTGCGCTCGAAATAAAGAAAAGCAGTTGCCGTCAATGCCTCGAATTCTGTTGTCTGTTCACCTGATTCAGCAAGCTTTTCAACCGCGAATTTAACTGTTTCAACGCATTCGGCAAGCTCGCTTTGTTCAATCATATTGCCGTTATACTGAATTCTTTCACGAAAGTCAACAACATACGGCGAAATATACAGACCTGTATTATAACCTGCCTGCATAAGAATTTTTGATATAACCGTTGAGGTCGAGCCTTTACCGTTTGTGCCGGCAACGTGGATTATTTTCAGTTTATCCTGAGGATTACCCAAAAGCTCACAAAGTGCTTTTATTCTTTCAAGTCCGGGCTTTATGCCGAATTTTTCAAGCGAATGGATATATTCTATTGCTTCGGAACATTTCATCTTTACACCTGCATTTTGACCCCGAAGAAAACTTCGGGGTCGCAATAATTTAACCTAATTTTGCGATACTTTCCTTAAGCATTGCAATTTTTTCTTCATACTTTGCTGCCTGTTCACGCTGAGCCGCAACAACGTTTGCGGGAGCCTTTGCAACAAAGTTTTCATTTGAAAGCTTACCGTTTACGAAATCAAGATCCTTCTGAACTGCTGCAAGTTCTTTGCTGAGTCTTGCCTTTTCAGCTTCAAAATCAACGAGTTCGCCCATGGGAATATAAATCTTTGCATCTTCTGTAACAATGCATACTGCACCGTCAAGATCAAAGCTGTCGGCAACATCAACCTCGGATGCACTTGCAAGACGTTGCATAAAGATGCCGCCCTGTTCAAAAGTATCCTTATATGAAGTTGCAATATAAACCTTAGCCTTTCTTGAGGGAGGAACGTTCATTTCAGCTCTGCGGTTACGGATTGCACGGATAGCTGTCATTGTTCTTTCCATTTCAGTTTCTTCTGCTGTGAATGAATATTCTTCACAGAATTCAGGCCACTTGGAAATCATAATTGATTCACCTTCGTGAGGAAGTGACTGCCAGATTTCTTCAGTGATGAAGGGCATAAAGGGATGGAGAAGCTTGAGAATGTTATTCATAACCCAAACAAGTACCTGTCTTGCGTTCTGTGCAGAAGCGTCACCCTTCTGAAGTCTGATTTTTGCAAGCTCGATATACCAGTCGCAGAAAGTATCCCAGATGAAATCGTAAAGCTTTGCAACGGCAATGCCGAGCTCGAACTTTTCGAGGTTATCGGTAACTTCCTTTGCAAGTGTGTTAAGCTTGCTGATAATCCATTTATCTTCAAGTGCAAGTTCTTCGGGAAGTTCACACTTAACGTCAGCGCCTTCAATATTCATAAGAATAAATCTTGCTGCATTCCAGATTTTGTTTGCAAAGTTACGGCTTGCTTCAACCTTCTTTGCCGAGAAACGCATATCGTTTCCGGGGCTGTTACCTGTTGCAAGGGTGAATCTGAGTGCATCTGCACCGTATTCGTCAATTACAAGAAGCGGGTCAATGCCGTTACCGAGTGACTTTGACATCTTTCTGCCGAGTTCGTCACGAACAATACCGTGGATAAATACAGTATCAAAAGGCTGTGCATCCATCTGCTCACAGCTTGAGAAAATCATTCTTGCAACCCAGAAGAAGATAATATCGTAACCTGTTACGAGAGTATCTGTGGGGAAATAATGCTTGAGTTCGGGTGTTTCATCGGGCCAGCCGAGAGTTGAGAAAGGCCAGAGTGCCGATGAGAACCAGGTATCGAGTGTATCAGGGTCTTGTGTAACCTTGCCGCCACACTTGGGACAGCAAGCGGGAGCATCCTTTGAAACGGTTACTTCTCCGCAATCAGCGCAGTAATATGCGGGAATTCTGTGACCCCACCAGAGCTGACGTGAAATACACCAGTCCTTGATGTTTTCCACCCAATGGAAATAGGTCTTGTCGAATCTTTCGGGAACGAACTTAGTTTTGCCGCTCTTTACGCAATCGATTGCGGGCTCTGCGAGAGGCTGCATCTTTACGAACCACTGCTTTGAAACTCTGGGTTCAACGTTGGTGTGGCAACGGTAGCAAGTACCAACGTTATGGCTGTAATCTTCAATCTTAACAAGTGCGCCTTCTGCTTCAAGATCAGCAACTATTGCTTTTCTTGCAGCCATTCTGTCCATACCTGCGTACTTGGGATAATCAGCGGTAATCTTTGCGTCATCGGTCATAACGTTGATTACTTCAAGGTTATGGCGAAGACCAACCTCAAAGTCGTTGGGGTCGTGAGCGGGAGTAATCTTAACAACACCTGTTCCGAAATCCATTTCAACGTATTCGTCTGCGATAACGGGAATTTCTCTGTGAACGATGGGAAGAATGAGGGTTTTGCCGATAAGGTCCTTATATCTTTCATCGTTGGGGTTAACTGCAACGGCTGTGTCGCCGAGAAGTGTTTCGGGTCTTGTTGTTGCAAGCATAAGGTATCCGCTGCCATCCTTGAAAGGATAGCGGAGATGCCAGAAATGACCTGCCTGATCCTCATATTCAACCTCTGCATCGGAAATTGAAGTAAGGCAATGAGGACACCAGTTGATGATTCTTTCGCCTCTGTAAATAAGACCCTTTTCATAGAGTCTGCAGAAAACTTCAAGAACAGCCTTGCTGCAGCCTTCGTCGAGAGTGAACCTTTCTCTCTCCCAGTCACAGGATGAGCCCATTTTCTTGAGCTGTTCGATAATTCTGCCGCCGTACTGACGCTTCCATTCCCAGGCTCTTTCAAGGAATTTTTCTCTGCCGAGGTCTTCCTTGGTGATGCCTTCAGCCTTCATTGCTTCAACGATTTTAGCTTCGGTAGCAATTGAAGCGTGGTCAGTGCCGGGGAGCCAGAGTGCATCGTAGCCCTGCATTCTTCTCCAGCGGATAAGAACGTCCTGAAGGGTGTTATCGAGTGCGTGACCCATGTGAAGCTGACCTGTGATATTGGGGGGCGGCATAACTATTGTGTAAGGTTTTTTATCTGTTTCTAATTTTGCGTGGAAATAGTTTCCTTTGAGCCAAAAGTCATAAATACGGTCTTCAACATTTTTGGGATCGTACTTTGTAGCAAGTTCCTTGGCCATTTTTTTCATCCTTTCTTCTTTTGTGAGACAATAAAAAATCGTCTCACGGATTTTTTGAAAAATCAATGAGACGAGTTAAATTTACCCGCGGTACCACTCAAATTGCGTCTTTGACGCCACTCTTTGGGTTCTGACAAACCCTATGCATTAACGCAGCAATAACGGAAAGGGTCTACTAACGAAACGTTTTCTTCCTTTCAGCTCGGGGGCTACAACAATTGATTGCCGCTGCCGACTTCACACCAACCGCCGACTCTCTTTGAGTGCATTTTCAAATGCCCTCCCCTTCACAGCTTTTCTATTCAATTGCAGATTATTTTATCATAGAAAAATTATAAAGTCAATATAATTTTTATTATACGGAAGCATAAAAATCAAGCAGTTCGGGAAGTATCAAGGAATCGGTGAATTCAAAGCTTGTGCTGTGGCCTCCGCCGACTACCATAAGCTCGCGTGCGCCGTCGATTGATTTTGTAATCATTTTAGAATGCCAGCGCTGAATCATATCGTGTTCACCGTAAATATTGAAAAACGGCACTTTGATTGCGGAAATATCCTTGAAAGTGAGGCTCGGCTGACCGACCATCATTCCCTTGATATCACGTCTTAAAGCTTTTTCGGGGTCACCTGTAAGGATATACTCAACGCAAAGAACGATATACTGATAAGTTATCTGAATCTGATCAAAAGTATTTGTGCCGAGAGTGTTGATATTTGATCCCATAACGGCAAGGGATTTTACTCTGTCCTGATGGGCAAGAGTGAATACAAAACCGAGATTGCCGCCGTCGCTGAATCCGAAGATATGCACCTTATCGATGCCGAGCTTATCAAGAAAAACAATCAAATCGTCGCTCATTACCTCAAAGGTGAGCTTGCCCTCGCCTCTTCCCGAATTACCCGTACCTCTGGGCGAAACGGCGATAACCTTATAATGCTGTGCAAGACCGGGCAAAACACTGCCGTCAAGGCTGTGCATATCGCCTCCGTTGGGAGGCAGAAGCAAAAGCACTTCACCGTTTTCGACGCCGTATATACCGTATTCCATCTGAATACCGTTGCATTCTACAAAGCCGTATTCTTTCTGCTCGGGCATCGGAATTGAAGTGTTTGCAGAAACAGAAAACGGAATTGAAAGAATAATTACAAGTGCAAGTAAAAATGATAAAAATCTGGTTTTCATAAAAGCATCTCCTTTTAATAAAGAATAACACATCAATTAATTTAATTCAATACAATGCAGGTGAAATAATGAAAAACAACCGCAAAATGATGAAAAACACAATAATAATGACCGTTTCAAATCTGCTTATGCGTTCAATTGCCGTAAGCTTCAACGCATACCTCACCTCAAAAATAGGCTCGGCGGGTATAGGCTTGTTTCAGCTGATTATAACTGTATATTCCCTTGCCGTTACGCTTTCCTGTGCGGGCGTCAAGCTTGCAAGCACAAGAGTTACGGTTGAAATAGAAACAAACAAAATTTATGATTTGAAAAAGTCGGTAAGAATGTTTGATTCTTACGCTCTTTTTTGCGGATGTCTGATATGCGTTACGGTTATTCTGTTTTCTGATTTTATAGGTGTTCGTTGGATTTTTGATATGCGCTCTGCCGCCCCTCTGCGTATGCTCGCTTTGAGTCTGCCGTTTGTTGCAATGTCGGCGTCGCTCAGCGGATTTTTCACCGCAAAAGGCATAATTGTCCGATACACTTTCATTCAGCTTATTGAACAAGTTATTAAAATTATCGTTGCGGTTATAGCACTTAACAGCATTGAAATAATGAACGTTAAATCAGCCTGTATGGCAATTGCAATTGCTACAACAGCTTCGGAAGCGGCTTCGTTCACACTTTCTTACATACTCAAAACGGTTACCGTTAAGGAAAGCACAAAGGAAAAAGCAATCAATTTAAGACGGCTTTTAAGAATTGCAATACCCGATGCTACGGGCACGAGCGCAAGAAGTATTCTGCTTACAATCGAGCATCTGCTGATTCCGAAAGGCTTTGAAAAATCGGGTGCGGGCGCAAAAGATGCTCTTTCAGCATACGGTAATATTCACGCAATGGCTCTGCCGATTCTTCTTTACCCGAGTGCGATTTTAACCTCATATTCCGCTCTGATTATTCCCGAGCTTGCAAAGATGAACGAAATGAAAGATACGGATAACATAAGTAACTGCGTTGAGAAAAACCTGAAACGCACCTTAGTTTTTTCTGTTTTCTCTGCAATTATAATGTCAGCGTTTGCACCGATGATTTCCGATTTGATTTACAAAACAAATGAAGCGGTGCAGTATATCAGAATACTTGCACCGCTTGTACCTATAATGTATATGGACACTGTTACCGACGGAATGCTTAAAGGTCTTGACCAGCAGATTCATTCAATGAGATATAATATCATTGATTCAGCTCTCTGCGTTGCAATGGTCTGGTTTCTTCTTCCGAAATATTCGGTAAAGGGCTATATTTTTATTCTTTATGCCAGCGAAATCATAAACTTTTATCTGAGTTTCGGAAGACTCATAAAAGTCTGTGATATTCATATTTTCAAAAGCATCAAAGCTTTCTCAATACCGCAAGAAGATATTTCCACATACGCTCGCACGAAGAGATGCTGAGTCTTTCCTGCGGAGTATGAATATCGTGAATGTCGGGGCCGAATGAAACGCAGTCAAGTCCGCTGATTTTACCGCAGAAGAGTCCGCATTCAAGACCTGCGTGAATTGCGGTTACGGTCATTTTTTTGCCGAATTCTTCAAAATAAACGTCAGCCATAATTTTCTGCATTTCAGAATCACGTTTGTATTCCCAGGCGGGATATTCTCCGCCCGTTTCAAATTCTGCTCCGCTCTCTTTTGCAATTACACTGAGCTTTTCAACAAGCTTTTTACGCTCACCGTCAACGGAGCTTCTGACAGAAAACGAGAAGTTTACGCTGTCTGTTTCGGTTTTCATAACACCGAGATTGAGTGAGGTTTCAACAAGACCCTCAATCTCCTTACTCATAGCCATTACGCCGTAAGGGAATTTGCAAAGAATTGAAATAACTGCATTGGTCGAGTTTTTATCAAAAACCAAGTTTGCCTTTTCTGATTCCGCAACTTTAACGTTAAGGTCGGGGTCGGTTGAGGCAAATTCTTTTTTCAGCTCAGAATTAATTCTGTTAACACTTTTGAAAAGAGATTCGGAATCGGAAATCAGGTCGATTGAGCATCTACAGTCACGGGTAATTGCGTTATCCATTGTACCGCCGTTAACCGAAGCAATATTGAAATCAACGCTCTTGCTTAATTCATTGAGAATTCTGCCCATAAGCATATTAGCGTTGGCATAACCCATATGAATTTCGGCACCCGAATGTCCGCCGTGGAGACCGCTGATAACGATTTCACACGCACTGCCTTGCGAAGACACGGTTTTAACGGGCAAAGAAATATAAACTCTTGCACCGCCCGCACAGCTTACCCAGAGCGTACCCTCGTCTTCCGAATCGATGTTTATCATCTTTTTGCCTTTTAAAACAGAGGTATCAAGGGCAAAAGCGCCGTCCATACCCGTTTCTTCGTCAATGGTGAAAACGGCTTCTATCGGAGGATGCTCGTATTTTCCGTCAAGCAAAGCAAGGCACATTGCAACGGCAATTCCGTCATCACCGCCGAGAGTTGTGCCGTCGGCAGAAACGTAATCGCCGTCAACTTTGAGTGAAAGCGGGTCGGTTTCAAAATTAATCGGGCAATCCGACGTCTTTTCCCAGACCATATCAAGATGCCCCTGAAGAATTACGGGCGCACTGTTTTCTTTTCCGTCCGAGCCGTCTTTGAAAATCACAACGTTTCCGACTTCGTCACGAATGTATTTTAAACTTCTTTCTTTGGCAAATTTTTCGCAGTATTCACTGATTTTCTCGGTTTTGCCCGAGCCTCTGGGAATTTGCGAAATTTCTTCGAAAAAGTACATTACTTTTTCGGGATTAATGCCTTCGAGAATTCTTTTTTTCATTGTTAATCACCTCATAGCTTTTAAATATTACCATAATTTATTATGGTTTTCAATAGATGGATATGCGTAAAAATCAAAAATAAAAACGGACACCTTAAAAAGATGTCCGTTCGGTGATTAATAAGTTACGATTCCTTCAAGGAAATCGGTTTCTTTTACGTAGCCGTCTTTATCAACTCTGAAAGTCTTGATTTCAAACGGTGTGAAGTCAGCATAGAAGCCGGCGTCAAGAATATCGCATACAATTGCAGTTTTAACCTTTTTGCCTGCTGTTTCGGCAAGACGGATAACGGCATCGCCCGAGCCGTCTTCACAGAATTTGAACGACATAAGAGAAATATTATCCTTATCAATTGAAATAAAGCTCTTCTTCTGCGGAGCGGTACCCTTGCGGTAGCCAACGGGAATAACTGCGGGTTTAACGTTGATTACGTCGGCAACATCCTGAACGTCGCTCTTTTCAGCTTCGCCGTTATGGGGATAAACAGCATATTCAAATCTGCTCAGACCTTCATCACAGTAGTTGAAATCTGCGGCGGGTCTGTCTGAATAATGGTCGGCAAAGATTGAGTTTCTTAAAAGAGTGAGCGAAAGCTTGTTTCCGTTACAGCTGTAGCTGTATTTGGAATCGCTGATAAGAGCAACACCCTTGCCCTCGGCAGTAACGTCACCCCAGGTAAGTGCGGGCTCTTCCTCGCCGTTACAGGGACGCTTGATGTATCCTCCGGGAATTGCGTAGGTTGAAATCGGGTCTGAGCCGCTGATTTCTACGGGCATTTTAAGGATTGTAAGAGGCTCCTGCCAGAGAGTTTTGCATTTAACTCTGATATGCTTGCTGTTTGCGGCAAGAATGAAATCCTGTTTGAGATATGAGTCGCCGAAGCTGTGCTTTGTACGGATAACGGCTCTTACGGGACCGTTTTCAACAAGCTCAATTGATTCAAGCTTCATTTTGCCGATTTCTTTATCAAACTGAAAGATATTGTGTGCCCATGTGTCGGGCTCTGTGTTATCGATAACGGTAGGAAGGCAGAATTCTCCGCCGACAAATTCAGCACCGTCTTCCTTGGAAACAAGGCTTTCGATTGCGCCTGTTTCAGCGCTGAATTTAACCTTAAGGAAACTGTTTTCGATTGTGAGCGCATCAGCTTTAACGTCGCTTTCTGCGGGCTCGTAGGCTTCAATTTCAGCATCCTGATGCCACAGCCAGTAGGTTGCATATCCGAGTGCGGGAACTTTTGCGATGAATTCAGTATCAAGATGTGAATCGTTTGAGCGTGATGAACGGACATTCTGGAAGAGAACGTCGTTACCGTCACAGTCCTTGACTCTGGCTGAAGGATGATAAGTTCTGACCGCTGTTTCAATCTCTTTACCGTGAGGATTGAAAACGATTACAGGTCTGGGGAATTTGAGGTTTCTGCAATGGTGACGCTCGTTACAGGTCTGGGTATCCGAAACGCCGTCAAGCCAGGTATCAACAAAGGATGCTATCTTGAGCAGAGCCTTGTTCTCTTCCTTTGCGGCAACGGTCATTGCATAACCCATTGTATCTCTGACGTCGTCGTAAGCTTCAACTATTGAGCAGCCGCAGAGAATATCGTGGAACTGATTGAAACAAACCTCTTTCCACGCATCGCCGAAAGCCTTTGTTGCGGCGGGAAGACTGGAAATTGAAGCGGCAACGGTATTCCATTTTTCAGCGCTTGCAAGCCAGTTTTCAGCCTTTCTGTTAAGCTGCTTTACAAGTGAGGTTGCTGAATAACAACCGCTTGCGTGGTGCTGCATTTCGTCGCTCCATACGGGAACGTCAACCTTTGCGGCGCACATTTCTGCAAAATAATCGTCAGGTGATGAGAATTCAAGGTTTTCAAAGCCGTTATCCTGAAGCTCTTTGATATGCTCGATATCGCCCTTTGTGGGTCCGCCGCCGTGGTTACCTACGCCGAAGAAAAGCATCATTCCGTGACCCTTTTCTTCTGCACGATTATTGAAGAATTCTATCTGATTATCGATATGTTTTGTGCCGCTTACGGCATAACTTTCGTGAATTCTGTAAGTGAGAACTCTTGAGCCGTCGGGACTGTCCCACCAGAAAAGATTTTCGGGGATTTCTGCGTTTTCATGCATACCGGGACGCATCATAACGTAGCAACGCATACCGCCTTTTACAAGGAACTGAGGAAGCATAGCGTTATGTCCGAATGAGTCAACGTTATAACCTGTTTTGCAGATTTCACCGAATTTTTCGTAGTAATAAAGCTGGCTGTAAAGAGCCTGTCTTGCAAAGCTTTCTGCGCTCGGCATATTGCAATCCGGCTGTACCCACCATCCGTTTACGGGCACCCATTTGCCCTTTTTGACAAGCTTGCGTATTTCTTCAAAAAGCTCGGGGTCGATTTCTTCAACCCATTTATAATATGACGCGGAAGAACAGGTAAAAACAAAACCTTTGTATTCCTTTATTCTGTCAACCGCACTGCGGAAAGTCTGCAACACTTCACCGCATCCCTCCTGCCATCTCCAGAGCCAGATGGGGTCAA
>JAZQKN010000071.1:0-6977 GCA_045542175.1 Acutalibacteraceae bacterium
AAGCCAACCTTGAGAAGCTTCTCCTGCTCATGCCAACTGATAAATGTGTCAAAATCGATTCTGTCAAGCTCATTATAAAGAATGATATTCTGCTTGAGAGTTGATTTCATGATGTTCTTTGCGATTGTTACGCAAGTGAAAACGTCACCTGAAACAACGGATTCAACCTTACCTGCTTCTGTTTCGAATTCACGGTCTGTGTAGGTTGCAACGATATCCCATGCATCGTACTTACCGGGAAGGTCTTCGTAAATGCGGAATACGTTACCCTTGCCTTCAAGAACTTCACGGTTATTCTTCTTATCGAAGATTGAAACAAGCTCTGCGCTTGCGTCAAACTTAAGGCTGAAGTTTGCGTTTTCGATATCTGCGTTTTCAACTGCCTTAGCTTCTGCAACAGCGGCATCCTTTGTGTAGTAAACCTTATAGCCTACTGCGGGAACGTCCTTTGCAACGAAAACGAGAACCTTTGTACCATCAAGCTTTGTATAAGCCTGAACGGGAACCTTATTGCCTTCTGCATCGTAGATTTCAACGTCTTTATAGGGAAGCTCAACCTTTGAGGTTGCGGCAACACCGAGTGAGTTGAAGAGTGCAAAGGGTTTGCCGTATTTTGCTTCGCCGCTTACGTTGCCTGCAATTGTATTGAGAGCTTCGTCACGAACGCTTTCACCAATCCTAATGATATCATCATAGATTGCACAAAGGTCGCCGAAAACTTCTGTGATGTGTGAGCCGGGAAGTGAATCGTGGAACTGGTTTGTGAGAATCATCTGCCAGCCTTCGTTGAGCTTTTCAAGAGGATACTCATAGCCGTAGTTCATTGCAATGCTTGCAAAAATTTCTGCCTGGCGGTAGAGATTTTCACTGTATCTGTTAAGCTTTTTGAGGAGAGCCTTTGTGGTGTGAACGCCTCTGTGCTCTTCAAGATAAAGCTCGTCTTTCCAGGTGGGAATGTTGGTATCGGTTGCCCTTGCCTTCATTCTTGCAAGTGAATCTTCAATCTTGCTTTCCTTTGTTTCGGGAAGACCGGGGAAGCTCTTATAACGCTTTGCGTATTCAAGCATTTCGGTGTCAACACCGCCGCCGCCGTCACCCCAGCCGTAGCAGTACATTGATTCGCCGATTGTAGCCTTATCGGTGTACTTCTTCCAGTTCATCTTGAGTGAGTCAGCCTCAACTGTGCCGATGAAGTGTGTGGGAGGTACGATTGAGAATACCTTTGAGCCGTCGGGGCCTTCCCACCAGAAGGTGTTATACTGCCAGGGGTTTGTATCGTTCCAGATACCCATCTTATGAGTTACAAAGTATTCCACGCCTGCCTTCTTGAGAATCTGAGGCATAGCATAGCCGTTGCCGAATACGTCGGGTACCCAGCAGGTTTTGGGAGTGATGCCGAATGTCTTTTCAGCATATCTTACGCCGTGAAGAAGCTGACGTACGAAGGATTCACCAGAAACAAGGTTACAGTCGGGCTCAACCCACATTGCGCCGATGTATTCCCATCTGCCCTCTTCAATGCGCTGTTTAACCTGCTTGAAGATGTTGGGATAACGCTTTTCCATTTCGATGTAAGTGGGAGCTGTGCTCTGTGAGAAAATAAAATCGGGATACTGCTCCATAAGTCTGAGCATTGTTGCGTGAGTTCTTCCGAGCTTACGGATATACTCTTTGTATGCCCACATAAATACGATATCAAGATGTGAGTTACCTACAAGAGCGAGAGTACCCTCTGTTTTGTAGTTGGGGTTATTGTAAACTCTGTCTTTGAGAACTTTCTGCGCCTGAAGAAGACCTGCTTTGAATTCATCGCCTGCTGCGTCAAAGTTAACGTGAGTGAAAGCTTCTTTGAGAGCTGATCTGATGAGTTCTGCAAGACCTGTATCAAGAACAGGCATAAAGAGTGCATTGAAAACAGCCTTGAAATCCCAGTAAACCTCTTCGATTACGGGATCAACAACGCCGATGAATGAACAGGAAAGAGTTTTAACGGTTGATTCGTTTGAATGCCATACGTAGTATGATTCAATATCAACGTCATAGTGCTTGCCTGCTTCTGCGTTTTCTGAAAGAAGAACGCTGTTACGGAAGGGGTCAAGACCCTGGTAGGGTTCACCGTTGAGTGAAAGAAGTGAGTCGCCGCCGAAATAAACGTTAAGAGTTACCTTTTTGCCTGCAAAACGTTCGGGCATATCGAATGAGTTTTTGAAAAATGCACTCCAGCCGTTGTTACCCCAGCGGTCGCCAACGTTGAGCTCTTTCCACTCATCGTAAAGATATTCGTAATCATCCACACCCTTGTAGATACATTCCTTCATCTTCCATGCGGGAAGAGATTCGATGTCGGTGTAGATTCTCTTTTTAAGTGTTTTAAGTTTAACGTTTACAACGTCGTCAAATGAGAAAATACCTCTCTGTTTGCCTTTGGTCGCATCTCGCCAGTCATCAACGTGTGCATCCATTGCGTCAAGAGCTGCAACAGCGTCAAAATTTTTGATTTCTGCCAACTTGCATCGTCCTTTCATATATAGAATTCAAGCGAATATGTAATATTAACCATATCTTGTATAGTATACCACTATAAAGCACATATTTCAATACAAAAAGTTTCTAAAATATTTAATTTAATGATTTACTTATCTAAATTATTATGTTACAATGATTTGTAATTTTATGTTAAGAAAGGAAACGGAAATGATTCTTAATAAAACAGTTAATATTCCCGACCTCGGTCTTATCGGACCCGAGAGCGGTTTTCATCTTCTTGAAACAACAGAAGACGGCAAGTTTATCACAGGCAAAAACGGCGTTGACTGCATAGTTGCAACAGGCGACAAAAAGGTTGAGTTCGTTTCATTCGGCTCACATTCACTCGCTTGCGTTAAATCGGCTATCGCCTATCCCGTTTACTACCCTGTTTACCCCGTAAAAACAGAATATCCCCTCAATGCAGTGCTTATGGACCTTGACGGCACAACGGTACGCAGTGAGGATTTCTGGATCTGGATTATTCAGATGAGCACAGCAAGTATGCTCGGCAATCCCAAGTTTGAGCTTGAGGATGCTGACCTTCCCTTTGTTTCAGGCCACAGCGTATCAGAGCACCTTCAGTACTGCATCGACAAATACTGCCCCGGCGAATCACTTGAAAAGGCACGTAATTTCTATTTTGAACATACTCACAGAGAAATGGAAGAAATTATGGCGGGCAGAGGCAAGGAAGGCGCTTTCACTCCCACAGAGGGCGTTAAGGATTTCCTTCTTGAGCTTAAGGATATGGGCGTTAAAATCGGCCTTGTTACTTCAGGTCTTTACGAAAAGGCATGGCCCGAAATTCTTTCGGCTTTCCGTACTCTCGGTATGGGCGACCCCAAGGATTTCTACGACGCAATCATTTCCGCAGGTTTCCCGCTCCGTAAGGGCAGCGTAGGCACTCTCGGTGAGCTTTCACCCAAGCCCCATCCCTGGCTCTATTCCGAAACATCAATCGTAGGTCTCGGCGAGGCTTTTGCAGACAGAAGCAAGGTTATCGGCATTGAAGACAGCGGCGCAGGCGCTTGCTCGGTACGTCTTGCGGGCTACACCACAATCGGTATTGCGGGCGGCAACATCGAATCAAGCGGTACAAAGGCTGTTTGCTCACACTTCTGCAACAACTTTGAAGAAATAATGAAGATTATTAAAGGTTAAGGAGAATCGGTATGGATAACAAAGAAAAGCTCCAGTGTCATTTTATATCGAACACACACTGGGACAGAGAATGGCGTTTCTCGGCACGCCGCACTCAGCATATGCTGGGTTATATGGTTGATATGCTTCTCGATATTCTTGATAAGAATCCCGATTACAAGCATTTCCACTTTGACTCACAGACAATGCCCATTCAGGATTACCTTGAAGTATATCCCGAAAAGAAAGAAAAGCTTGAAAAGTATATTTCAGAGGGAAGAATCGCAGTCGGCCCCTGGTTCTGCCTTCCCGACGAATTCACAGTCGGCAGCGAAGCACTTGTTCGTAACCTTCTCCTCGGTCACAAGCAGGCAAAGGAAATGGGCGGCGTAAGCAAGACCGGTTATTCACCCTTCGGCTGGGGTCAGATTTCTCAGCTCCCTCAGCTTTATTCGGGCTTCGGCATTAACTTCGCTTCATTCTACAGAGGCATCAACACTTACAAAGCTCCCCGTTCGGAATTCTACTGGGAAAGCCCCGACGGCTCACGCATCTGGGCTTCACGTCTCGGCAAGAGACCCCGTTACAATATCTGGTACGTTGTTCAGAGACCCGTTTATTTCAATCAGTCAAACGAAAATAACCGCGATATGCTCTGGAATGACAACAACGGCGTATTCAAGCTTATTGACCGCGACTGGAAGCTTGACTACCAGTATACACATCCTTTCTACGAGTACCACAAAGAAAACATTCAGGCAAGAGCAGAACAGGCTGTTGAAGAGCAGAATAACGACTGGACAACAGCTCACCGCTTCTGGTCGGCAGGTCACGATTCGTCCTGCCCCGACGCACGTGAAGTTCAGCTTATCAAAGACCTTGACGCAGCTCTTCCCGATGCAGACGTTTTCCACAGCACCCTCAGAGAAATGGAACAGAGCATCATCGATAACTTTGACCCGAACGCACCCGTTCTCAAGGGCGAAATGCGTGACCCCTACACAAAGGGCAGCGTAAGCATCCTTTGCGGCTGGATTCTTTCGGCAAGAACTTACATCAAGCAGGAAAACTTTGATACAGAAAGAAGACTCATCAACTACGCTGAGCCTTTCGCAGTTTTCGCTTCGCTTGCAGGTGCTCCCTATCCCCAGAATTTCATTGACCTTTCTTATAACTATCTTCTTCAGAACCACGGCCACGACAGCATCGGTTCATGCGGCAGAGACGTTGTTTATGAAGACGTTATGTCACGCTACAGACAGTCAAGAGAGCTTTCAAGCTGCATCTTTGAGCGTGCATTTATGGACATCGCAGGCGATATCGACCTTCGTTCATTCAGCCGTGACGATGCCGCTGTAGTTGTATTCAATCCCGCTCCCTTCAAGAGAAGCGAAACTGTTAACCTCAGAGTTGAAATTCCCGCCGAATGGAAGGCTGACAGCTTTGAACTTGTTGATGAAGACGGCAACAAGATTAAGTATCAGGTTATCGCTTCAAACAAGAATAACGCACAGATTATCCAGAATCCCAACGATACTGCAAACGTTCTTCACACTCAGCAGTATCTTATCGCTGCTTACGTTTCGGATATTCCCGCAATGGGCTATAAGACATATAAGCTCAGACCTCTTTACAACGTAAGAGCAACAACTCCCGTTACTCTTCTTAAGACAAATCAGGTAATGGAAAACGAATATCTCCGCGTAAGCTTCAACAGAAACGGTACTTACAACGTTGTTGACAAGGAAACAGGCAAGGTTTACGAAAACCTCGGTTTCTTTAAGGACGGCGGCGAAATCGGTAATCCCTGGGAGCATTTCGTACCCGAATTCAACGAAATCTTCACAACTCTTAACGAAAACGCAACCATCACTCTTCTGCGTGACGGCGAATACGAAACAGCATATAAGATTTCAATGCGTTGGATGCTTCCCGAAAAGCGTTCAGCTGACGAAAAACCAAGAAGCGAACACAAGCTTCCCGTTGATATTGACAGCGTTGTTACTCTTCGCAAGGGTGCGAAGTTTGTTGAGATTGAAACAACAATCAACAACCGCTGTGAAGACCACTATCTCCAGGTTGGCTTCCCCACAGGCATCAAGTCAGAGTTCTCTTATGCATAGGGTCAGTTTGACGTTGTTAAGCGTCCCATTGCAAAGCCCGATTACTCACTCTATGATGAAATTCCGATGACAGAACATCCCATGAACTCTTTCGTTGACCTCACTGACGGCGTTAACGGTGCAGCTCTTCTCAACACAGGTCTTAAGGCATACGAAGCCGCTGACGACGAATGCAACACACTTTACCTTTCACTTATCCGTGCATATCCCCTTCGCATCTGCGTAACTGCCGACATGCAGAACTACAGTGACTGGGATAAGGATTCACAGTGCATCGGCGTTAACACGTTCCGTTACGCATTTATGCCTCATAAGGGCGACTGGGAAGAAGGCAAGGTATGGCAGGAAAGCGAAAGATTCAACCTTTACTGCACAGCTGCTCAGCTTGCTCCCACAGCTCACGGCAAAAACGCTCTTACCCATTCATTCCTTGAACTCAAGGATGAAAACCTCAACGTAAGCGCAATCAAGAAGAGCGAAGACGGCGAAGGCTACGTTATCAGACTTTTCAATCCCTCTGACAAGACAGTCAAGAACTCAATCCGTCTTAACGGAGGCATCGCTCCCATTGAAAAGACTCAGTCACCCATCGAAAGACAGGTTGCTGAATTTGAGCTTCCCGCATATTCAGGCAAGCAGTGGAAAGAGGTTAAGCTCGTAACTCTTGAAGAGCTCGATCAGGCTCCCCTCACAATGAATGCAGACGGCTTTGTTGATTTTGAAATCACAGGCAAGAAAATTCTTACAATCAAGTTTGTCGGCTAAAAAATTAACCTGCCAAGGCAAAACGCTTTGGCAGGTTTTTTCTTTTATTTTTCAATTTTAACCTGAACGGGTTTGCGGTTTTTGAAATACGTTACGTATTTGAAGCCGCATCTTTCGGCAATGGCATAGCCCTCGCCAATTCCCGCCCCGACGTGCTCAACAAAATGTGCATCCGAGCCGAGAGTTAAGAGTTCTCCGCCGAGGTCCTTGAAACGCTTAACGTAATTCTCGGTGGGCATTGTCTTGCCGATGGGCTGACGCAGACCGCTTGTGTTGATTTCAAGAGCCTTGCCGTTTGTTACAAGCACTCTGAAAATCTGATCTGTTACGTCGTCATAGCGGGCAAGCTCAATATCCTTTCTGCCCGCCTGAACGATATATCTCATAGGGTAAGTGAGATGTGCAAAGGTATCAAAGCCG